>JADKJG010000001.1:300000-439823 GCA_016722375.1 Bacteroidota bacterium
GTCAGGCTTTGTACAAAACCTTTATTCGATTCGTATGCTGTTACTCTGATTAGTGCCTCAAGACCCAAGTTGTTTTGCTGACCGCCGTTTGTAACATAAACGTAAGACGTAGCCGTATTAGTTTCATCGGGAACCGCTACGGTGGTCATCTTATCCGCAAAGGTGGCATAGAACACTGCCAACTGATAATTGATTCTCTTCTTCCAAGTAGAACCCTTTGTGCCTAGTTCATATTGTGTTCCCAGTTCAGGTTTCAAACCGGTCACTACTTGGCCCGTAACGGGAATGAAGAAGTAGGAACTAACCGGTGCTTTATAACCACGACTAAAAGAAGCATAGACCGAGAATTCCTTCGAGAAAACCTTATTCAAGGCCACATGTGGTGAAAACATCTTGTTGTAAGAGGCCTTGTATTTAGATGGTTGGCGAACTACATTCGGATTGCTAGGATTGTTGTTGTTGATTGAATAGAAACGGTCGTTAAGTTCTATCCCCATAGCACTATAACCCAAGCCCGCTGTCAGCGAGATATCAAAAGGCATTGCTAGCGTCCACTCAGTAAATGCTGCTAGTGTTTTAGTAACCGTATATTGATCGCTGCGCAAAGCACCTATGATATTATAACCGGTCAGGTTAAAACTATCTGCTACCATCGGATAACCCAGAGTCTGTGCATTTTGCATTTGTGCTTCCACACCCGTCACACCAGAAAGACCAAACTTCTTTCCCAGATCAAACTTAGTGTCGAACGATGAGCGGAAACCATAATTAAAAGCTGATTTATCCGTCCAGCCACCTGCAGAACTGACGTCGCTGAAAACACCGGTTCCGAATATCGAAGTTGTGTTGGACACCGTTTTATGAAAATTGTAAGTATGGCTGATGCCCGCTCTAAAACTATTTACGTTGGAGTGAGCATTGTTTTTGACGTATCTCGGATTTCCAGAATAGTCCAATGTGTCATATTGAAGAGTGGTTAACTCTCCATTTCTTTCATCATAACTTTTACTGTATCCAAAATAGAAACCAACAGTTTGCCTTTTGTTGGGAGTGAATTCCCCGATAGCATTCACAAAGTCTTTGTTCGACTTGGTGTGGGGCATAAATCCACTATACAATTGCTTACCATAATTCACCAGTAGAGAAGCCTTTTCGGTCCCTACCTGAAGGTGGGTAGTATAGCGCTGTAATCCATAAGTGCCCAACATGACATCTTGCCCGATAGATACCTTGCGAGGTTCCGGCTTAATAGTTTTTAGATTCACCACGCCGGCAATAGCCTGTCCGTATAATGAACCGGCCGGTCCTTTCACTACTTCCACGTTGCCTATAGAACCAAAATCAATATCATCCATCAGGGTGATACCTTCTGCATCGGTAATCGGTATGCCATTTAGATACACTTTATAGCCTTGCCCGTCAAAATTACTGTTCACTCCATTGGTTCCTCGTGCGCCATTGCCATATCCGCGAATATTAAATTGCTGACCGGCAGACACCGTTCGTCTCTCCATAAACACTCCGGGAATATTGGTGTTAATGGCATCATCCATAAACAAGCCTGTACTTCTCTTTATTTCAACCGTACTCAACTTGGCAATAGAACTAGGTTGATACAACACCGATTTGTTGGTACCGGAGGTAGCCGTCACTTCCACCGTGTTTAGGTTTTTTCCCGAAGTGGTCAAGTACACCGTCAATTCGTCTTCACAGTTCTTGACGACTTCCTTATGTGGTTCATAACCCAAGTAAGATACGGTTATCTCCATAGATTCTCGACACGTTATGTAAAAGAATCCCTCCTTGTCTGAGGTGGTTCCCTCAGTCGCTGAAATCTGAATAGTAGCTTCAGAAAGCGGCATGTTATTGCTTGCATCCACCACCTTGCCTTTCAACTGTGTGGATTGTGCAAATGAAATATAGGCTAACATCATAGCAATGCCTATCAAATAAATTTTTTTCATGTTCTTTATAAATTAATGATTTAGAAAATAGAACAGCCTCTTGGGCGGCCCATTAGAAAGATTATCAATGCTCCCCCGTCTCAAAACCGAGCCGGTATATCTAATGCCAGAAATAATCAGGGGAAGGCTATCAAGCCCACGGTGGAGGAGATAAAACTTCTTTTACTCGACATGGATATTGATGGGTGTATTCTTGGAAGGATAGCAGGATATCGGGGGTGCGAATCCATAAGGAAGGTGCCGGTTCATAAAACAAACTGAACAGTATGCGCAACAAGTTTTTCATCGGCACGGTAGAGGATTTTCTCGTATCGTCGTTCTTATCAAACTGCTGCTCTATACTCGCCAGCAAGCCGGTCTCTTGTTCATCATTAATGCAATAATAAATCGTGGCTTGCTCTACTCTTCGTTTTCGAACCACATCATACATTACTCCCTGATAGCGGAATTCATTTTTATCTTCCCAAAGAAACATAGCTGCATTACCAGGATAGGCAGTAATGACATGAAGTTGATCATTCGACAAGCCCCTCTTTATTTGTGCTTTAATTTCAGTTCTTACCCGATACTGCTGCACTTTAAAAATGAGCAAAAGCCCTGTCGAATAAAAGATGAAAATGAAAAGTAAAATCAGCAGCCCTAATCTCTTCACGAAGCAATAATAACAAAGGCCGCTGAAATGCGGTTACCATCGCTGCAAGGCACCGCAGGAGACAGGGGCAAGCCCTCTCCCGCCCAAAGCATTTTCAATTATCTGATAGCGTACTCCACAGAGATAACCACCCGCACATTCTTAGTGATATCAGAACTACTGCCCGGATTATAATTTTCACCCGAGGATTGTGATAGAGATATATCTCTATCCATAATGGTAAAAAGCCCCTGATTGGCTTTTCTCATTTTACCCAAACCGGTATTACTGTTTTTAGCAAACTGCTCTGCCGCCTTTTGTGCATTGACGGTAGCTTCGGCAAGCATGTCGGGTTTAATAGAGTTCAGTTGGGTATAGATGAATTTCAAATCACTGCCTCCCCATTCAGGGCCGGAAGAAAGCACCACTCCGGCATTCAGCAAGTCACTGGTCATGCGGCTTACTTTTTGAATCTGATCCACATTGTTTGACCGCACCTCTACCGTCTCTTCAAGAATATAACGAAGTCCTGTCCGGTCGTTTGCCGATTCATATTCACGCGCCTGCTTGTCCACCACTGTCAAATTTTTCCGAATGATTTCTTCCGGGTTAATTCCATTCTTAGTTAAGAACTCAATCACCTTCACTCGTGCGCTCTCCATAGATTTACTTCCCGTCTGAATATCTCCCACCGCCATCCTGATTTTGAGCGGCCAGATAGCCAGATCGGCTTTCACCTCGCGTTCAGAAAATCCTTTTACTGAGATATAGCGATCATCTGTTTTGAACCGTTCGATTGATTTGCCGAGAATAAATGCTCCGACCACCATACCTACCAATATGGCCAAAGCCAGAATTGATAAACCTCTTTTTTCCATCGTTCTTAATTTTCAATTGATTTAAAAATAAAAAATAATCGTCGCGTTCTGCTATCTATTATCCAACATTGAATCGGTACATATCCTTTCTAAGCCACCACCTTCAATACCTGCCTGATTCTATCGGCTCGGTCCAGTAACTCATCCTTATCTTTTCCTAGAAGCGTAACGTGCCCCATCTTTCTGCCCGGCTTGGTTTCCTGTTTGCCATACAAATGCACAAACGCATCTTTCATCTGTTGCACTTCCTCCAGTCCTTCATACTTCACCGGGCCGCTGTGGTCTGCTTCACCGATCAAGTTAAGCATCAGCGAGGGGCTGACAATACCGGTATCGCCTAAAGGCATGTTTTGCAAAACGCGCATTTGCATATCATATTGAGAACTATGATTGCCTTCTATGCTTTGGTGTCCACTGTTGTGAGTGCGCGGCGCGGTTTCATTCACCCATATCTTTCCCTCCTTATCCAAAAACATTTCCACGGCAAAAATGCCCGGCGAGTCAAAAGCAGTTGCCACCTTCACAGCTATCTGTTGTGCCAACAAGGCCTTTTCTTCCGAAATTTCTGCCGGCGAAAAAAGATAATCTACCAAATTGTATTTAGGATTGAAAACCATTTCTACCGCAGGGTAAACAGCCGTCTCGCCCCGTTCATTCTTCGCCACGATGACCGAAATCTCCTTATCCATCACCACCAGTTTCTCCAGCACACTCGGTTTGTCAAATGCCTTATGGAAGTCCTCCGTATCATGCAATATCTCTACGCCCTTTCCATCATATCCCCCACTACGCAATTTCTGAACAGCGGGTAGAAAGCCAAGGTAAGTATGCAATTCATATTTTCTTTCTATCAGATGAAAGTCCGGTGTAGGGATTTGATGGTGCTGGTAGAACTCCTTTTGCAAACCTTTATCCTTGATGGTTTTCAGCGCTTGAGGTCGTGGATATATTTTCAATCCTTCTTCTTCCAACTTGAATAAGGCCTCGAGGTTTACATTTTCAATCTCGATGGTCAACACATCTACCATTTTCCCAAACCGATAAACGGCTGCATAATCTTTGATATCTCCTTCTACAAAATGATTAGCCAGCGAAGCCGCCGGTGGGTTTTTACCCGATTCTAACACAAAAGTTTCTACCGAATATTTTGTCGCAGCCTGCAGCAACATTCGGCCTAATTGCCCGCCACCTAAAATTCCGATCTTCAATGGATTGGTCATGCGCTCATAATTCGGGGCGCAAGATAGGTTTTGATTTATTTAATAAACAAATGACATTTTGTAGGATTACCCTCTATTTGCCACCATTTCCGTCCTTTTTCCAGAATATTTGATTGTTTACAAACAAAGCTTGTATAAAACACAAAGAAAAGGAGCTACTTTTCTAAAAAAAGGAGCTACTCTACAAAGAAAAGTACCTACTTTTCTAAAAAAAGGAGCTACTTTACAAAGAAAAGGAGCTACTTCTCAAAGAAAAGGAGCTACTCTACAAAGAAAAGTACCTACTTCTCAAAGAAAAGGAGCTACTCTACAAAGAAAAGTACCTACTCCTCGAAGAAAAGGAGCCACCCCACGAAGAAAAGGAGCTACTTTGTTTTGGATGGTGTCTAGTTTTCAAATATAATAGCATAACTAAGGGCACCATGCAGCTACTCGCATTATGATTGTTAATGAGGATCATTAGGCCTCTTCTGAAAATCATCCATTTGTCTCCCTTTGAAGGGAGTGATGAGGGAGGTCATTAAAACAAATCTGATTTTCCGAAGAGGTCTATTATATTTATTTTTCAATGGCGGAATTAACCGTTGGTAACAACAAATAAATTTAAAGAGATGAATTGGATTGTTTTAATTATTGCAGGCCTGTTTGAAGCCGCCTTTGCTTTTTGTTTGGGGAAAGCAAAAGGAACAACGGGAACCGAAATGTATTTGTGGTATGCGGGTTTTCTAGTTGCGCTGAGTATCAGCATGGGGCTTTTAATTAAAGCAACTCAAACCTTGCCTATCGGAACGGCCTATGCCGTATGGACAGGAATTGGCGCCGTGGGAACCGTTTTGATAGGAATTTATGTATTTAAAGAACCCGCCACCGTCCTGAGGCTTCTGTTCCTTGCCACTTTGATAGGTTCTATTGTAGGACTAAAAACCGTTGCTCACTAAAATTAAAAAAAGCCTTTTGTCCTAATGGATTGTTTCATTCATTAACCATAGCTGACAGAAATCATATCAACCATAACGAATCAAATTATCTTTGCAAAAAGCAACTTTAATGAATCCAACACATCTTCATTTATTGATAAACCATCTGCCTATATTTGGTTCGCTTTTCGGCGGCCTTGTTTTGGCTTATGGGCTGTGGGCTAAAAGCAATCAGACAAAAATCGCGGCTTACTATCTTCTTATCATTTCTTCCATCGGGGCGGTGATTGCTTATGTGTCGGGAGACGCTGCCGAAGATGTCGTTGAGAATATACCGGGCATTTCCAAAGCTATTCTTGACCAACACGAGGATGCCTCTGTCTTTGCGCTGGCTGCTTTGATTATTTTGGGTATCGTGTCGCTTGTTGGTTTGTTTTTGACCATCAAGAATTTATCATTTGTACGGCAGATTGCTTTCGTAACGCTTTTTATTTCGCTTATCAGTTTCGGGATTATAGCCAGGGTTGGTTATTTGGGTGGGCAAATAAGACATACTGAGATTAACTCACCGCCAGCAACGCCCCAACAAGAAGGAGTGAAACAACATAACCATTGAACGTAAGCCGAGTAGGTTATAAATGAGATAACAAATCAACTTTTATAACGCAATGAAAAACATAGTTCGCTATTTATCAGCAGTTGTTCTATTAGGGTTTGGACTTATAACCTTGTTTTTAAGTACCTCAATAATTCTTGACCTTTTTGATATTAGAGCCAAAGAAGGCAACTATGTTTTGTTTATTGTTTGGGCAAACTTTATCTGTAGCATTCTCTATCTGTTTTCGGGATATGGTTTTATCAAAACAAAAAAATGGACCACTCCTTTATTGGGAATCGCTTCAGCTTTACTCATAGTCTCCTTCATCGCGTTGATTGTTTACATTAATAACGGTGGTGTTTACGAAACAAAAACCGTGTTTGCCATGATTTTTAGAATCGGGGTGACTTTAGCTATTACGCTGTCCGCTTACTTCATCATTTCCAGAAGTCCAACAAACGGAGAGAGGGTAGCCGCTGGATAGAGCAATCTGCTTCTTAGCCTTTAACGCTGTATAACTTTCAAATGGACTGGCGGCTCAGACCGTGTCGCCAACCAGCGGTTTTTTTTACCCAACTAACTTCTCACATTATACCATGATAAAAGTCAACATTCAAGGAGGAAAAACTTTCGGGAAGCGATTATATTTGTCGCTCACATAATCCAATTTATTTTTTCTATGCAGCGAAACTATGACGTGATTATCCTCGGAGGAGGATTGGCCGGACTTACCCTTTCAATACAACTAAAACTGAGCAAACCTGATATTAAAATATTGGTGCTCGAACGCCGCAAGACTGCCGCACCCGAAGCAGCACACAAGGTGGGCGAGTCCACGGTGGAACTGGGCAGCCATTACCTGCGCGAAGTTTGCGGGCTGAAAGATTATCTCGAAAAGCACGAACTGCCGAAATACGGATTGCGTTTCTTCTTTAAGAGCAATACCAAAGAAGACATCGCCTCTCGCGTGGAACTTGGTCCCCGCAAATGGCTTTATACCCCGAGCCATCAACTGGATCGCGGCACCCTCGAAAACCATCTGATGGAAAAATCAAAAGAGATGGGTTGCGAAGTGATGATAGATGCAACGGTGAAAGATGTAGCGTTTGGAAAGGAAAAAAGCAGCGTAACCTATAAACATAAAGGCGAAGAATATACCGCCACCGGTCGCTGGGTGGCCGATGCCAGCGGTCGTGGCAGTGTGTTGAAGCGTAAACTGGGATTTGAAAAACCGATGGAACACCATGCCGATGCCGTATGGTGGAGGTTGAAGGGCGTGGTGGATATCACCAACTGGAGCGACAACGAAGAGTGGAGAAACTATCCCGAAGTGAAGTTGCGCTATCTCAGCACGGTTCACTTTCTGGACAAAGGATATTGGGTTTGGGTGATTCCTTTGGGAACCAAAAACACCAGTATCGGCATCGTCGCCGATCCGGCGTTCCATCCGCTCGAAACTTATGATACGTATGAAAAGGCATTAGAATGGTTGAAGGTGAATGAGCCTTTGTGTTACAAAATGCTGGAGCCTGAAACACCGAACAAGTTAGATTTCATGCGCCTGAAACACTATGCGCACGACACCGGTAGAGCCTATGATGGCGTAGATCGTTGGGGTGTTGTGGGCGAAGCCGCCGCATTTCTTGATCCCTTCTATTCTCCCGGCACGGACTTTATCGCCATGAGCAACACCTGGCTCGGCGATTTAATTATCCGGGAATTGAATGGAGAAGATGTGGGCTTCCGCGCAGAAATCTACGAACAAACCTATCTCAACTTTGTGAAAAGCTGGATTCCTATCTATAAAGATAAGTATCAGTTGATGGGCCATACGCAGGTTATGAGCACCAAGATTCTATGGGATTGGGCGATCTATTGGGCAATTCCTTCTTTGCTCTTCACCAACAAAGGCATGACCGATTTGCAAGTATTGAAGCAGTTGTTCTCGGCCTCTGATAGTTTGGGAAAGAAATTCGGACAACTTCATGAACAGATGCAAAAGCTATTCCTTGATTGGGCACCTTATGATCAAGAAATATTTTCTCACCGCTTTATTGATCCGGTAGATTTGAATTGCATGTTGGATTTTCAACACGGCATCCGAACACAACATGGCGACAAGCTGATGGAGCAGATTGCGAAGAACATGGATATTCTTGAAAAAGTAGCAGCAGAAATATTCCGTCGCGTCAGCAATCATGCCAAAGGAACACCGCTTGATATGCCCGTGGATCCTTACCTAATGGACCTGAACGCCGAAGAAAACAAAACCAATGGCAGAGCCATATTGCCCGATGAAGCGACGAAGCGCGACATTGATGTATTATGGTTTTATGGAAAAAAGGAGCTGGCGTGAACGTGGCTACCGACAGGGTAAAACACAAAATGGAAAATATCCAGCATATTTTCCGCGAAGTGCAGGATAGCTTTCCCGAAACCTATCTGCTTCAGGAACTGACAGAAAGGCTGGATGCTTATGAGCAGGAGTTCCGTTCGGTGGCTTATGAAGCGGCTTCCATGTGTATTGCTTTGAAGGCCTTTCCCTCTTGGCAAGAGTTCTTGAAATTTGCAGATGACAAACACCAAACGCAAATACATATCGGGTTGGGTTGGGCACTTGCCAACCAATCTACAGACCCTACGGATTATTTAGCCCGTACTGCACCCATGTCGCGCTATCGCGTGATGGATGGATATGGTTATTATGAAGGGATTTTCCGCAAGCGAAAAAGTATCCTCAACCAAGAACGATTAGTGCTAAAGGATGAAACCGCGTTGAAAACCTATGATCAGGGATTGGGTAGAAGTATCTGGTATTTGAATCAAGGTGATTGGGAGCAAACCATGAAAACCCTGAATACTTTTTCGGAAAAACGGAAAAACGATCTATTCAGAGGATTGGGAATTGCCATCACCTATGTAGGAGGAATGGGGGTGAATATCCTCAACGAGATGCGCTCTTCTTCCGGAATTTACCAAACACAAATGGCCACCGGTGCAGCGATGGCAGTAGTCAGTCGTCATACTGCGGGATATATACCGGAAGATACGCAGCACATTTGTCGTGCATGGTTCAGCCAAGATTCAAAAGAGATTATGAAGGAAAATGAATTGATAAAATGCGATTTGGATTTAACCAAAGATGATGCCTACGAAAAGTGGATTCAGCGCCTTGAAGGGAGTATCGTGTCTAAATATTTATAAAATTGTTTTGTTTCATTGAATAGTTATGTTAGTTCGCACTCGAAAAAATGAAGAACCTATTATCAAATTGAATTATGTCATCGAAGGAAGTATATATTAACCGCACCGCACACTTTTTGCCGAATAATCCTGTTTCAAACGATGAAATAGAGACTTATTTGGGCCTGATCAACGGCAAAACATCCAAAACCAAGAATCTGATTTTGAGAAGTAACGGAATCGTAAGGAGGTTCTATGCCTTAGACAAAAACGGAAAAACAACCCACACCAATGCACAGTTGGCTTCCCTTGCCATTCGCGAACTATTTAAAGAGAACCCTGAAGAATTACAAGATATTGAACTGCTGGCCTGCGGCACTTCATCACCAGACCAAATCATGCCCTCACACGGGGTGATGGTGCATGGCTGGCTTCCCGAAACAGACGCCATTGAAGTCATTACGCCTTCCGGCAATTGCTGCACGGGGCTTCACGCCATGAAGTATGCTTATCTGTCTATCAAATCTGGCGAAATACAAAAGGCGGTGTCCACCGGTTCAGAGCGCACCTCACCACTGATGTGTGCGTCTATGTTTTCAGAAGAAGCTAAAAAGTTAGAGGCACTTATAGAAAACCCATATATCGCTTTTGAAAAAGATTTTCTGCGCTGGATGCTTTCTGACGGCGCGGGTGCATTTTTTCTGACCGACAAAAAGAACGACAAAGGATTATCGCTGCGCATCGAATGGATGGAGTGTTCCTCCTTCGCTCATAAATTAAAACCTTGCATGTATCAGGGTTGCGATAAACTTCCCGACGGAACTTTGCAGAGCTATATGGAATATATGCCCGACGAGATTGCCGGCAAATCCATCCTCGCCATGAAACAGGATGTGAAACTGCTAGACGAACACATTATTGAATTAGGCTACCAAACCCTGAAAAGTATCATTGACAAGAAGGAAATAGACATCTCTTCCCTTTCTTGGTTCCTGCCGCATATCTCCAGCGAGTTTTTCAGAAAAAAAATTGCTGCCAAATTAGAAGAAAAAGGGATTAGTATTCCACGTGAAAAATGGTTCACCAATTTGTCCTCTGTTGGAAACATCGGCGCCGGTTCCATTTATGTCATGGTGGATGAGTTGTTCAAAGCCAACCGCCTCAAGGCAGGAGAAAAAATCCTTTTGATGGTACCGGAGAGCTCACGCTTCTCCTATGTCTATGCCTTGCTGACCGTCTGTTAAATAATATAGAACACAGATGATGCGGTCCCGTACGGACAAAACCTGATTCTAAAATTTAAGCAGATATTTGTCCGCGCCTATCTGTTGCATTCGCGTTAGCAGCGTTCCATTCCTATGAAAAAAGAAGAAATACCACAAGACCACAGCGCGCTCGAAAAGTTCACCAAAGAAGTATGTTATGCGGTGGATGATTCAGGCAATTATACCGTTGGACTCAGCACCGGCTGGCAGGTAAAGGCCGACGCACTCGGCATCACCTGGGAAGAAGCACAAGAGCGCGTGGCGCAGGCACGACAAAAGGTAGAGAAAGGAGAAGCCAGCCCCCTCCTATTTTTCATCGAATTAAACATGATGGATATTTCTTTGGTGGCCTCCTACACCGGCTTCTGGCAATGGACGGTCAAGCGACATCTGAAGCCATCCGTTTTCAAAAACCTTTCTGAAGAGAAGTTGCAGAAATATGCGGAGGTTTTCGACGTAAGCGTTGAAAGCCTCAAAAAGATGAAGCCCGAATGAAAATTGATTATCAGCACATTCAGGCAGCGCATTGCGAAAACGGAGTGACCACCAATTTACTTCGCCATGCGGGTATGCACCAAATGACCGAACCGCTTGCTTTTGGTATCGGTTCAGGTATCTTTTACATCCACATTCCTTTTCTGAAAATAAATAACGGTCCCGCAATTTCCTTTCGCACCATGCCCGGATATATTTTCGACCGCACTTGTAAGGCGCTGGGAGTTACAGTAGTCAGAAAAAATTTAGCTCACACGAGAAAGCACAACAGTTTTTAGATGAACGCATTGCCGCCAACCAACCGGTAGGATGCCAAGTGGGCGTATATTACCTCACCTACTTTCCCAAAGAGTTCCGCTTTCACTTCAATGCGCACAATCTCGTCGTGTATGGGAAGGAGGGTGACAACTACCTAATCAGCGATCCGGTGATGGAAACCGTTACTACTTTAAGCAGCCATGATTTAGACCGGGTTCGTTTTGCACAAGGTCCTTTAGCCCCCAAGGGACAAATTTATTATCCGAAGGATGTAAAAGAAGTGAGCGAAGAAAGAATCCGCAAGGCCATCATCAAAGGCATTAAACACGCCTCTTGGTTCATGACCGAAACACCGGTGCCGATTCTCGGCATCGCCGGTATCCGCTTCACCGCCGGGCGCATCAGAACATGGCGCGAAAGCCTCGGCGTGCGCAAAGGAGGTATCTACCTCGCGCAGTTAGTCCGCATGGGCGAAGAAATAGGTACCGGTGGCGCCGGCTTCCGTTTTGTCTATGCCGCCTTCTTGCAACAGGCGCACGCATATATTTCCAACGATCAACTTTTAGCATCCTCCAAAGAGTTCACCGCTATCGGCGACCTGTGGCGCAATTCATCCGTTCAGGCATCGGCTATTTATAAAGGTCGGCTCACCAGCCAGCAAGACTTCAACACCATGAGCGATATGCTGCTCGAAATTGCGGCCAAAGAAAAAGTGGCTTTTAAAACTTTATTAAAAACAAAATGGAAGTAGCCCGCGCCTCCGCCATCAGCATTGAGCATCTGAACTTTCGCTATTCCGAAAACTCCGGTGTGGTGTTTCAAGATTTCAACCTCCAGATTGCCGCCGGTGAACGCTTTGGTTTGCTCGGCCCCAACGGTGCCGGCAAAACCACCCTGATGAATCTCATGACCGGAGTGCTGCAAAAGAATGAGGGCAGCATAAAGATATTAGGTCGTGACACAGAAAGCAATCGAAACGAAGTCAAGAAAACATTTGGATTCATTCCTCAACAACATTCTTTCTATAACGAGCTTTCGCCGGTAGAGAACCTCCAGTTCTTCGGTGCTTGGTCGGGCTTGGAGGGAAAAGAAATCAAGCAAAGAACCGAAGAACTGTTGGAAGTATTGGGATTGAGTGCAGTGGCGAACAAAGCCGTGTCCAAGTTCTCCGGCGGCATGAAAAGCCGCGTCAACCTCGCTATCGGCGTAATCCATCGTCCGCAGATTCTTTTTCTGGATGAGCCCACCACCGGTGTGGACGTACAAACCCGCCATGCCATCATTGACTACCTCAAACAACTGAACGCCACAGGAACTACTTTGGTTTATACCTCCCATCATTTGACCGAAGCCGAATCTCTATGCACCCGCGTAGCCCTGATTGACGAAGGAAAAATCATCGCACAAAACGACACCCAAACTCTCCTCTGCGAACATCAACAAACCGGACTGGAAGGATTATTCCTACAACTCACCGGCAGGTCCTATAGGGATTCCTGATTTGAAGATTAGATTACCGAGAGACCAACAAAGCTCAATTACCTAATTGTAATCTCAATATACTTAGGAAGCGCAAAACAGCCCTGTGGAAACTACGTCGGCATTTGTTTTATCGAGAACGGTATGGTGGGGTCCAAGGCCCCATTTGCCAAATATTGAAAAAGAGACTCTACGGCGGAGGTAACTGGTTAGTCCCTCCGCTCGTACTCAATGGTCGGGAGCCGACAGGTCAATCTGTCCGCTGGTACTCGATAGTCGGGAGCTATTTTATGCCACCTCGCGGATTCTCCTTTTGGGGACTCTGCAGCAGGGGAAATAAATCTTTGGTTTACAGAAACACCGGGTTCCAGTACGCAATTTTGTTGTGGTCCCCGCTTTCCGCCTGTTGGATGGTCTTTTCCAGAAGGTTACACATATCAACCTGTATGGCAAGTGAAGATAGCGGCATTAGCAGTTAAGATGTCGGCTATATTGGTTATTACCCGTGCTATAGCGGTTAGGATTGTCGCTATAGCGGTTAATCCCTGTTCTATAATAGTCAGCGTAAGCGACCCATTCATAAGTTAGGGTTGCATCAGACAGAAGCTGATGAGCATCTTGTATAGGGGACCGCTTTTTTAACGGCGCTTACTTTTTTGATTTCTTCAGAAAGCAAAATCCTTTAACCGTTTTAAGTATTTTCGGCTAAAATCCACTTTCATTGCCCTCAAAAAACAACAAATGAATATAGAGCAAATAGCAGGGTTCATGGCACCGGTGTTGGTCTATGCACTTATTTTCATTCTCAACGCCTTGCTGCCCGGTCGTTGGGTGACCGGCTATGTCACGAAACCCGGTACAGAAGAAAAATTGAAATACCACCTCAATGGAATAATCGTTTTGTTTACCGTAGTAGCGGTTTGGTTTTTGCTTGGCTATTTAAAACTGATGCCCTGGGACTGGCTTTATCTTTATCGCTGGGAAGGACTCACCGGTGCGGTGATATTTGGTTTAATC
Source organism: Bacteroidota bacterium (assembly GCA_016722375.1). Taxonomy (NCBI): domain Bacteria; kingdom Pseudomonadati; phylum Bacteroidota; species Bacteroidota bacterium. The sequence continues at coordinate 313,906 of JADKJG010000001.1, forward strand.
TTTTCGTTTGCCTTCGTGCTGCCGAATGCACCGGTAAAACGATCATTCCTCGCTGATTTCTTTTTAGGCAGACTGAAGAATCCGCAATTATGGGGCGGAAGAATAGATGCCAAGATGTGGCTTTATTTAATAGGAGCTGTGATGCTGGAACTGAATGCACTCAGTTTTTGCGCGCATCACTATCTGGTATTCGGCGCAGAAGCATCTACAGGGATTTATCTCTGTACAGCCCTGCTCACATTCTTCCTTACGGATTATCTCACCTTCGAAGAGGTCCATCTCTATACTTATGATTTGTTTGCAGAGCGGGTCGGATTTAAATTGGGATGGGGCTGCATCGCCTTTTATCCATACTTCTATGCCATTCCACTATGGTCCACTGTAGATCTGCAACCGGCTGTTTTATCCAATTGGGTATGGATGATATATGCGCTCATATTTTTTGGCGGCTGGGCAATATCTCGTGGGGCAAATTTGCAGAAGTACTATTTCAAGAAAAATTCGCAGCAGTCCTTTTTAGGAATAAAACCAGAAGCGATCAGCGATGGAAATAAAACACTGCTCGTTAATGGATTTTGGGGCTTGAGCAGACACATCAACTATCTGGGTGAAATTCTCATGGCTACCGGTCTGGTGCTTTGCACCGGCCATCCTGATTTAATCTGGCCCTGGCTTTACCCGCTTTATTATGTAGCGCTCCTATTCCCACGGCAAATGGATGATGACAAAAGATGCGCTCTGAAATATGGAGCCTTGTGGAACACTTACATAAAAAGAGTGCCTTACCGGATTATTCCTTTTGTCTATTGAGGAGCATCAATGCCCGTATAATTTTCGGGTGGTGTCTCCCATAATGTTGATGGCCATCTTTCTGGGCAGCAGTCTGTGCATGATGAAAGAGGCTATCCTGTTGCCACCACCGGCAACCATCGAAGGCCTTTTACCTAATTGCTCAAAACATTCTGCTACCACTTCTTCCGGGGTTTGGACTTTGGGCGCAAAAAAACTTGCTTTGGCTGGGTTTGTTCGATTGAAGTTAGGCGTAGAAGTCGCTCCCGCACAGCAGGCCATTACATCTACTCCCCTACTTTTCCATTCGTACCACAATCCTTCGGCCAGAGTGCGATCAAAAGCCTTCGTGGCTCCATAAACTGATAAAAACCCACTGCCCTGAAACCCCGCTAATGAAGCCATCATGATGACTGCCCCTTTTCCCCTTTCAAGCATTGGCTCTCCAAATATTTGAATCAGGTTCATCGGTGTAATCATATTAGCCTGAGCCATTCTATTATTATCCTCGATTGATTTTTTTTCAAACGCTCCGATATGAGAAAGCGCCGCGTTATACACCAACAGGTTAATTTCTCGACCATAAACAGCCTGTTGTATATGTAGCGAGGCATTAGTATCCGCTAAATCGCAGGAAATGTTGGTCACATTAATTTTATATGCAGATTTCAAATGTTCAGCGAAAATGGCTAAGGGTTCTTTGCGTCTGGCAACGAGAATCAGATCAATCCCCTGAGCCGCAAGAAAAGTGGCGAATGCTGCTCCAATACCCTCTGATGCTCCTGCCACTAAAGCTGTATTACCGTATTTGTGTTTTAGCTGCATAAAGATGAGGGATTTTGTTTTCTGTGTACGATGATAATAAATTGGAGTTCATATAGCAGCCTCTCATTACGATTAGCTATGGTTCGTATTATCTGACTACGAAATTAGAAGCAATGTAAGCCGAGTCGGTGTAACAACCGAAAACAAAAAATCCCACTATTGGGCAGGATTTAATATAGCGGAGAGAGGAATCCAAATCCGCCTGGCGGACTCATCATCTTCATCGCGACTTTCACGCGAGATACAATCAACCGATCTTTACACTCAGTCAATATCGCGATACAATACGTAACGGAATACTAATAGGTGCACCTCCTCTGCGTTTACATTCACCGATTACCACGGAGCGGATAATTCAAGCATCTACCTAAAGGCTTTTTCGCCACTTATCATCCCTCAATCTTATATAACTAGGGCCTATTTTTACAAAATTAATTAATGATAGAACCGAGCTATTTAAACAATTACTATATATTGCACTCGGAACATACACGTTAGTATCTATTTAAACTAACCCCCTTATTATGAAAAAACACAGCAGAACCACTGTGCTTTTTACACTATTTGCGAATTGTTTGTGGGCTAATCTCACGATTACTTCCACACGTGTTTGCCATGGTGTAAATACAGAGATTCATAACACCAGCCACCTACCTAAAACTAAATTAGTAGATTGGGATTTGAACAACGATGGCTTCTTTTCCGACGCTTCGGGTGATAGCATTACTCATATTTTCTCCACGGCAGATACCTTTCAAATCCGCTTGAGGGTTACCGATTCTACAGGTAATGAATTTTTTTCTGCCTACCAATCAGTCATTGTTGATCCAGTCCCAGAAGCAGCTTTCATCACGTCTGGTTTGTGTCTTGGCTCACCGACATCGTTCACTAATCAAACGATAATCAAAGGCAATACCCCCATCACGTATGAATGGGATTATACCAACGACGGTATGGGTGATAATACGTCCATGAACACGATGTTTACTTATCCATTTGGTGGTGATTTCACCATAAAACTTAAAGCTACCTCCGATCAAGGCTGTAAAGATTCATTCGTAAAAAACATTACGATTAAGCGTCCGCCAAATGCAGACATCACCGTTCAGAATACCTGTATTAATTCACCGGTCCATCTGGTGAATACTTCTACATTGGGTGATAGCCCCGTGAAACAAACTATTTGGAGCTTCGGTGATGGAACACTGAGTTTTGATTCGGATACAGCCACACATATTTATTACTCCGCAGATACTTTTTATGTAACGCTTAAATTAATTGATAGTTCTAGCTGTGTAGATTCTATTCGCAAATTGGTAGTGGTTGATTCTTCAGTGATGAATTCCTACACATTGTCTCTCGGTAATCAGTTTTTCGAAGGGCAGTCTAACATAGCAACCGTAACCGGTGACTTCATATCTGTTTTTTGGAGTGACAGTACCGTTGATGCTACGAAAACGATTACTCAAGCAGGTTATTACTCTTATGTTGTCACAAGTGCTACCGGCTGCATTGCCTCTCAACAGTTTACGGTATCCACAATAGAACGACCGACAGAGTTAGCGCCGGCAAACGACTTTCTTACACCAAACGGTGATGGCAAGAATGATATTTTGCTTTTCACGAACGCAGATGCTTTTAGCAATTGTGTGTTGAAAGTTTATGACCAAAGAGGTCTATTGGTTTATACTAATAACAATTACAAAAATGATTGGCACGGAGACAATAACAATGCAGGAGCTTATTACTACTTACTGCACTGCGATGATACACCAGAAGTAAAAGGAGTAACAAATATTATTCGGTAAAAACTTTTTATGGGGAAAATCTACACTGCTCTATTATTCACATTTTTACTGGCAAAGTGTTCACATGCCCAAAGTTCTTCACTCCGGGATCAGGAGTTTATCATCAATCCCTATTCTATTTCGCCCGCTTATAGCGGATTTAATACGAATCATGAGATATTCGTCAACTATATCAATCATTTCAGCGGCACGAAAGGAGCACCTTACAGCGCATGGGCGAATTATAATGGAATTGTCAAAAGCAATTTGGGATTAGGCGCCTCCTTGCGTTTTGAAAAATTTGGTGCATTCAGAAATATCCGGGTAGATGTTTCTACAGCTTATCATCTGAAAATTGGTGCAGATCAAAAAGTGTCGGTTGGAATCGGTGTTTCAGTAACCCAAACAAATCTTGATTTCAACAATAGTAATTCCGACCCAATAAATGACCCTTCCCTGAATTCTGATAATGTAAAAAACGGAATGGGAATCAATGCTTCGTTTGGCATCTCTTATGCGTGGCGAAAACTCAATATTGGCATCGCTGCTCCAGCCATAATACCTATGAAGATGAATGGAAAATCAATTCTATATTCTCAGCCTATACACGCGCGGGTTTATGCAGCGTATGAAATGATGATTAACCGGAAATTTGCTGTGAAGCCTGCCTTTGTCTTGGACTATATCCTTCATTCTCCGATTAACTATAACGCTGTTATAACGGTTAAATACGACAATCTGCTTTTCGTCAATGTAGGCTTTGGCGCACAAAATATTTTCAGTGGAGGAGTTGGAGTCATCATCGCACAGCGATTCACCGGCCAATACACCTTTAAATATGGACTAAATGGAATCGCAAATTCCACCTATGGCAGCCACGAAATCTGCATCGGCATCTTAGTAGGGAAAATCAAAAATGCAACTACCAGTAATTCGATTTTTGGTAAAAAAAATAAATCACCATATCATGATTGGGAATAAAAGAATAATTGCCGCCTTACTTCTATCGTTTCTCCTTTTGGGGAAATATTCCATTAGCCAACCGGGGTCCCGCAAAGATCAACTAATCGGGCGATCGCTCGAAATAGCACTGGCAACGTATTGGCTAACAAAAATCTGATCGTCAGATTCGATTTAAAAGATCAACTCCAGAACCTCATCTGGGAAGAAGAACATTTTGTTACCACCAATCAATTCGGGCTCTTCAATTTAGAAATCGGACAAGGAACAAATACCGGTGCTGGTCTAGTGCCATCTTTTTCAAGAATAAATTGGGCTTCAGAACAAAAATTTCTTGAAGTGAAAATTGATATGGGTAGCGGTTTTATTGCTTACGGAAATGTGCAACTTATTTCAGTCCCTTATTCTTTAGTCGTAGATACAGCGTTACATGTTCCATCTCCCAATATTTACATGCAGGACATAAAAACGTTGACGTCACCGGATTAGATGTTAATGAGATATTAAGATGGGATGGTCAGAAATGGGTTCCGGCTGGAACTGTTAAGGTTGACCAACTCGTAGTTACAGGTAGTTCCTCCTTTCAAGGAGGAATAAAAGTGAATCAATACTTCATTTTAGGACAGGATACCATTGCCAAGATTAGTACAGACCCTACTTTAAGTGACAGTAGTAATTATTCTGTACCCACCGAAGCGGCTGTTAAAGCCTATGTTGATGCTATGCTCGGCAATGGTTCCAATGGCCCAACTGGTCCAAGTGGCGCAACCGGTGCCACAGGGGCGACTGGCGATACGGGCGCTACAGGAAGTACGGGTGATACCGGAGTTATAGGTGCAACGGGAAGTACAGGTGCAACCGGTGCTACAGGGGCGACTGGTGATTCGGGAACTACAGGAAGTACAGGTGCAACGGGTGATACCGGCGCTACTGGCGCTACAGGAGCAACAGGCCCTTCAGGTGCAGATGGAACGAACGGTACGAACGGTACTAATGGAGCTACGGGCGCAATCGGTGCCACAGGGGCGACTGGTGATTCGGGAACTACAGGAAGTACAGGTGATACCGGAGTTACAGGTGCAACAGGCGCCACCGGTGATACCGGCGCAACTGGCCCTTCAGGTGCAGATGGAACAAACGGTACGAATGGTACTAATGGAGATACCGGTGCAACCGGAACAACTGGCGCAACCGGTGCCACAGGCGCGACTGGTGATATGGGAACTACAGGAAGTACAGGTGATACCGGAGTTACAGGTGCGACGGGTGATACCGGCGACACAGGTGCAACGGGCCCTTCAGGTGCAGATGGAACGAACGGCACAAACGGTACTAATGGAGCTACCGGTGCAACGGGAACAACGGGCGCAACCGGTACCACAGGGGCGACTGGTGATACGGGAACTACAGGAAGTACAGGTGATACCGGAGTTACAGGTGCAACGGGTAATACCGGCGCCACAGGTGCTTCAGGTGCAGATGGAACAAACGGCACGAACGGTACTAATGGAGATACTGGCGCAACCGGTGCCACAGGGGCGACTGGTGATACGGGAACTACAGGAAGTACAGGTGATACCGGAGTTACAGGTGCAACGGGCGCCACCGGCGCTACAGGTGCAACTGGCCCTTCAGGTGCAGATGGAACGAACGGCACGAATGGTACTAACGGAGATACCGGCTCAACCGGAACAACTGGCGCAACCGGTGCTACAGGGGCGACGGGCGATACGGGCACTACAGGAAGTACGGGTGCTACTGGAGTTACAGGTGCAACGGGTGATACTGGCGCTACAGGTGCAACTGGCCCTTCAGGTGCAGATGGAACAAACGGCACGAACGGTACTAATGGAGCTACCGGTGCAACGGGAACAACAGGCGCAACTGGTGCCACAGGGGCGACTGGCGAAACGGGAACTACTGGAAGTACGGGAGCTACTGGAGATACAGGTGCAACCGGTGATACGGGAGCTACAGGTGCTACAGGTCCTTCAGGTGCAGATGGAACTAACGGCACGAATGGTACTAATGGAGCTACCGGTGCAATGGGAACAACAGGCGCAACAGGCGCAACAGGTGCCACAGGGGCGACTGGCGATACGGGTGCTACAGGAAGTACGGGTGATACCGGAGTTACAGGTGCAACCGGTGATACGGGGGCTACAGGCCCTTCAGGTGCAGATGGAACGAACGGCACGAACGGTACTAATGGAGTTACAGGTGCAACGGGAACAACGGGCGCAACAGGTGCCACAGGAGCTACAGGTGGTACGGGGGCTACAGGCGCAACGGGTGATACCGGCGCTACAGGTCCTTCAGGTGCAGATGGAACAAACGGCACAAATGGTACTAATGGAGCTACCGGTGCAACCGGAACAATAGGCGCAACCGGTGCTACAGGGGCGAATGGTGATACTGGAGTTACAGGAAGTACGGGTGCTACCGGAATTACAGGTGCCACAGGCCCTTCAGGTGCAGATGGAACCAACGGCACGAATGGTACTAATGGAGCTACCGGTGCAACGGGAACAACAGGCGCAACAGGTGCAACTGGTGATACGGGCGCTACAGGAAGTACTGGTGCTACCGGAGCTACAGGTGCAACGGGCCCTTCAGGTGCAGATGGAACGAACGGCACGAACGGTACTAATGGAGATACCGGTGCAACAGGAACAACAGGCGCAACAGGGGCTACAGGGGCTACAGGGGCGACTGGTGATACCGGAGTTACAGGTGCAATGGGTGATACAGGCGACACAGGTGCCACGGGCTCTTCAGGTGCAGATGGAACAAACGGCACGAATGGAGCTACTGGTGCAACAGGTGCTACCGGACCATCAGGAGTAGATGGCACCAACGGAACCAATGGGACGAACGGCACTAATGGAGATACCGGTGCAACAGGAACAACAGGTGCAACCGGGGCGACTGGCGATACAGGAGCTACAGGTGCAACAGGTGCCACGGGCTCTTCAGGTGCAGATGGAACAAACGGCACGAATGGAGCTACTGGTGCGACAGGAACAACAGGTGCCACAGGCGCGACTGGTAATACTGGCGCTACAGGTGCCACAGGTCCTTCAGGTGCAGATGGAACAAACGGCACGAATGGCACTAATGGAGATACCGGCGCAACTGGAACAACAGGCGCAACCGGTACTACAGGGGCGACTGGTGATACCGGCCCTACAGGAAGTACAGGTTCTACGGAGCTACAGGTGCTACAGGTCGCAGCCCTTCAGGTGTAGATGGACGTACGACTGGAGATACCGGTGCAAAGGAACAACAGGAACAACAGGCGCCAGGTGCTACAGGGGCGACTGGTGATACCGGCGCCACTGGAAGTACGGGTGATACCGGAGTTACAGGTGCAACGGGTCCTTCAGGTGCAGATGGAACCAACGGCACGAACGGTACTAATGGAGCTACTGGCGCAACGGGAACAAGGGCGAACCGGTGCACAGGGGGCAGATGGAGGTGATGACCAACAACTCGCTTACGACCCATCAACTTATTGGCTAAAACTCTCTAATAGTGATAGTGTTAGTCTTTTTAACCTTTCCTGCGAATATTGTGATAGTACAAGTGGCAGCGGCTCTGATGCTCAAACACTCAGCATCTCTAACGATACACTTTCTATTCTAAATGGCAATTTCGTGGTGTTGCCCAGCGGAATAGATGGCTCTACAGGAGCAACGGGTGCTACTGGAGTTACAGGAGCGACGGGTCCTTCAGGTGCAGATGGTACTAATGGAGATACCGGTGCAACAGGAACAACGGGCGCAACCGGTGCTACAGGGGCGAATGGTGATACTGGAGTTACAGGAAGTACCGGGTGCAGGTTCAGGGCCACAGCCTTCAGGTGCAGATGGAACCAACGGCACGAACGGTGCTAATGGAGATACCGGTGCAACCGGTGCTACTGGGGCGACTGGTGATACAGGAACTACTGGAAGTACAGGTGCAACAGGTGATACCGGCGCTACGGGGTGCTACAGGTGCAACTGGACCTTCAGGTGCAGATGGAACTAACGGCACGAATGGTACTAATGGGAGTACCGGTGCAACAGGAACAACAGGCGCTACAGGCGCGACTGGCGACAACCGGTGCAACAGGAAGTACAGGTGATACTGGCCCAAGCGGAACAGATGGAGCAACAGGAGCCACAGGTTCTACCGGAGTTACAGGTGCAACGGGCGATACGGGTGCCACAGGTGCAGATGGAACGAACGGCACGAATGGTACTAATGGAGATACCGGTGGAACGGGAACAACAGGCGCCACAGGTGCCACAGGAGCAACAGGTGATACGGGGGTTACAGGTGCAACAGGTCCTTCAGGAATAGATGGAACAAACGGCACGAATGGTACTAATGGAGCTACCGGTGCAACAGGAACAACAGGCGCCACAGGCGCGACTGGTAATACTGGCGCTACAGGTGCAACAGGTCCCTTCAGGTGCAGATGGAACAAACGGCACGAATGGCACTAATGGAGATACCGGCGCAACTGGAACAACAGGCGCAACCGGTACTACAGGGGGCGACTGGTGATACTGGCCCTACAGGAAGTACAGGTTCTACAGGAGCTACAGGTGCTACAGGTCCTTCGGGTGTAGATGGAACGAACGGCACGAATGGTACTACTGGAGATACCGGTGCAACAGGAACAACAGGCGCAACAGGTGCTACAGGGCGACTGGTGATACCGGCGCCACTGGAAGTACGGGTGATACCGGAGTTACAGGTGCAACGGGTCCTTCAGGTGCAGATGGAACAAACGGCACGAATGGCACTAATGGAGATACCGGCGCAACTGGAACAACAGGCGCAACCGGTACTACAGGGCGACTGGTGATACTGGCCCTACAGGAAGTACAGGTTCTACGGGAGCTACAGGTGCTACAGGTCCTTCAGGTGTAGATGGAACGAACGGCACGAATGGTACTACTGGAGATACCGGTGCAACAGGAACAACAGGAACAACAGGAACAACAGGCGCAACAGGTGCTACAGGGGCGACTGGTGATACCGGCGCCACTGGAAGTACGGGTGATACCGGAGTTACAGGTGCAACGGGTCCTTCAGGTGCAGATGGAACCAACGGCACGAACGGTACTAATGGAGATACCGGTGGAACGGGAACAACAGGCGCCACAGGTGCCTACAGGAGCAACAGGTGATACGGGGGTTACAGGTGCAACAGGAGCAACGGGTGATACCGGTGCCTAGGAAGTACAGGTGATACTGGCCCAAGCGGAACAGATGGAGCAACAGGGCCACAGGTTCTACCGGAGTTACAGGTGCAACGGGCGATACGGGTCTGCAGGTGCAGATGGAACGAACGGCACGAATGTACTAATGGAGATTCCGGTGGAACGGGAACAGCAGGCATGCAGGGGTGCCACAGGAGCAACAGGTGATACGGGGTTACAGGTGCAACAGGCCCTTCAGGAATAGATGGAACAAACGGTACGAATGGTACTAATGGAGCTACCGGTGCGACAGGAACAACAGGTGCCACAGGCGCGACTGGTAATACTGGCGCTACAGGGTGCAACGGGTCCCTTCAGGTGCAGATGGAACAAACGGCACGAATGGCACTAATGGAGATACTGGCGCAACTGGAACAACAGGCGCAACCGGTACTACAGGGGCGACTGGTGATACTGGCCCTACAGGAAGTACAGGTTCTACGGGAGCTACAGGTGCTACAGGTCCTTCAGGTGTAGATGGAACGAACGGCACGAATGGTACTACTGGAGATACCGGTGCAACAGGAACAACAGGAACAACAGGCGCAACAGGTGCTACAGGGGCGACTGGTGATACCGGCGCCACTGGAAGTACGGGTGATACCGGAGTTACAGGTGCAACGGGTCCTTCAGGTGCAGATGGAACAAACGGCACGAACGGCACTAATGGAACTTCGGCGCAACTGGAACAACAGGCGCAACCGGTACTACAGGGGCGACTGGTGATACTGGCCCCACAGGAAGTACAGGTTCTACGGGAGCTACAGGTGCTACAGGTCCTTCAGGTGTAGATGGAACGAACGGCACGAATGGTACTACTGGAGATACAGGTGCAACAGGAACAACAGGAACAACAGGCGCAACAGGTGCTACAGGGCGACTGGTGATACTGGCCCTACAGGAAGTACAGGTTCTACGGGAGTTACAGGTGCAACAGGTCCTTCAGGTGCAGATGGAACCAACAGGCACGAACGGTACTAATGGAGATACCGGTGGAACGGGAACAACAGGCGCCCAAGGTGCCAGGAGCAACAGGTGATACAGGGGTTACAGGAGCAACAGGTCCTTCAGGAATAGATGGAACAAACGGCACGAATGGTACTAATGGAGCTACCGGTGCAACAGGAGCAACAGGGCCACAGGCGCGACTGGTAATACTGGCGCTACAGGTGCAACGGGTCCTTCAGGTGCAGATGGAACAAACGGCACGAATGGCACTAATGGAGATACCGGCGCAACTGGAACAACAGGCGCAACCGGTGCCACAGGGGCAGATGGAGGTGATGACCAACAACTCGCTTACGACCCATCAACTTATTGGCTAAAACTCTCTAATAGTGATAGTGTTAGTCTTTTTAACCTTTCCTGCGAATATTGTGATAGTACAAGTGGCAGCGGCTCTGATGCTCAAACACTCAGCATCTCTAACGATACACTTTCTATTCTAAATGGCAATTTCGTGGTGTTGCCCAGCGGAATAGATGGCTCTACAGGAGCAACGGGTGCTACTGGAGTTACAGGAGCGACGGGTCCTTCAGGTGCAGATGGTACTAATGGAGATACCGGTGCAACGGGAACAACGGGCGCAACCGGTGCTACAGGGGCGAATGGTGATACTGGAGTTACAGGAAGTACGGGTGCAGGGCCCAGGCCTTCAGGTGCAGATGGAACCAACGGCACGAACGGTGCTAATGGAGATACCGGTGCAACCGGTGCTACTGGGGCGACTGGTGATACAGGAACTACTGGAAGTACAGGTGCAACGGGTGATACCGGCGCTACGGGTGCTACAGGTGCAACTGGACCTTCAGGTGCAGATGGAACTAACGGCACGAATGGTACTAATGGAGATACCGGTGCAACAGGAACAACAGGCGCTACAGGCGCGACTGGCGATACCGGTGCAACAGGAAGTACAGGTGATACTGGCCCAAGCGGAACAGATGGAGCAACAGGAGCCACAGGTTCTACCGGAGTTACAGGTGCAACGGGCGATACGGGTGCCACAGGTGCAGATGGAACGAACGGCACGAATGGTACTAATGGAGATACCGGTGGAACGGGAACAACAGCATGCACAGGTGCCACAGGAGCAACAGGTGATACGGGGGTTACAGGTGCAACAGGCCCTTCAGGAATAGATGGAACAAACGGTACGAATGGTACTAATGGAGCTACCGGTGCGACAGGAACAAGCAGGCGCACAGGCGCGACTGGTAATACTGGCGCTACAGGTGCAACGGGTCCTTCAGGTGCAGATGGAACAAACGGCACGAATGGCACTAATGGAGATACCGGCGCAACTGGAACAACAGGCGCAACCGGTACTACAGGGGCGACTGGTGATACTGGCCCTACAGGAAGTACAGGTTCTACGGGAGCTACAGGTGCTACAGGTCCTTCAGGTGTAGATGGAACGAACGGCACGAATGGTACTACTGGAGATACCGGTGCAACAGGAACAACAGGCGCAACAGGTGCTACAGGGGCGACTGGTGATACCGGCGCCACTGGAAGTACGGGTGATACCGGAGTTACAGGTGCAACGGGTCCTTCAGGTGCAGATGGAACAAACGGCACGAATGGCACTAATGGAGATACCGGCGCAACTGGAACAACAGGCGCAACCGGTACTACAGGGGCGACTGGTGATACTGGCCCTACAGGAAGTACAGGTTCTACAGGTGCTACAGGTGCTACAGGTCCTTCAGGTGTAGATGGAACGAACGGCACGAATGGTACTACTGGAGATACCGGTGCAACAGGAACAACAGGAACAACAGGCGCAACAGGTGCTACAGGGGCGACTGGTGATACCGGCGCCACTGGAAGTACGGGTGATACCGGAGTTACAGGTGCAACGGGTCCTTCAGGTGCAGATGGAACCAACGGCACGAACGGTACTAATGGAGATACCGGTGGAACGGGAACAACAGGCGCCACAGGTGCCACAGGAGCAACAGGTGATACGGGGGTTACAGGTGCAACAGGAGCAACGGGTGATACCGGTGCCACAGGAAGTACAGGTGATACTGGCCCAAGCGGAACAGATGGAGCAACAGGAGCCACAGGTTCTACCGGAGTTACAGGTGCAACGGGCGATACGGGTGCCACAGGTGCAGATGGAACGAACGGCACGAATGGTACTAATGGAGATACCGGTGGAACGGGAACAACAGGCGCCACAGGTGCCACAGGAGCAACAGGTGATACGGGGGTTACAGGTGCAACAGGCCCTTCAGGAATAGATGGAACAAACGGTACGAATGGTACTAATGGAGCTACCGGTGCGACAGGAACAACAGGTGCCACAGGCGCGACTGGTAATACTGGCGCTACAGGTGCAACGGGTCCTTCAGGTGCAGATGGAACAAACGGCACGAATGGCACTAATGGAGATACCGGCGCAACTGGAACAACAGGCGCAACCGGTACTACAGGGGCGACTGGTGATACTGGCCCTACAGGAAGTACAGGTTCTACGGGAGCTACAGGTGCTACAGGTCCTTCAGGTGTAGATGGAACGAACGGCACGAATGGTACTACTGGAGATACCGGTGCAACAGGAACAACAGGAACAACAGGCGCAACAGGTGCTACAGGGGCGACTGGTGATACCTACTGCCACTGGAAGTACGGGTGATACCGGAGTTACAGGTGCAACGGGTCCTTCAGGTGCAGATGGAACAAACGGCACGAACGGCACTAATGGAGATACCGGCGCAACTGGAACAACAGGCGCAACCGGTACTACAGGGGCGACTGGTGATACTGGCCCTACAGGAAGTACAGGTTCTACGGGAGCTACAGGTGCTACAGGTCCTTCAGGTGTAGATGGAACGAACGGCACGAATGGTACTACTGGAGATACCGGTGCAACAGGAACAACAGGAACAACAGGCGCAACAGGTGCTACAGGGGCGACTGGTGATACTGGCCCTACAGGAAGTACAGGTTCTACGGGAGTTACAGGTGCAACGGGTCCTTCAGGTGCAGATGGAACCAACGGCACGAACGGTACTAATGGAGATACCGGTGGAACGGGAACAACAGGCGCCACAGGTGCCACAGGAGCAACAGGTGATACGGGGGTTACAGGTGCAACAGGCCCTTCAGGAATAGATGGAACAAACGGTACGAATGGTACTAATGGAGCTACCGGTGCGACAGGAACAACAGGTGCCACAGGCGCGACTGGTAATACTGGCGCTACAGGTGCAACGGGTCCTTCAGGTGCAGATGGAACAAACGGCACGAATGGCACTAATGAAGATACCAGCGCAACTGGAACAACAGGCGCAACCCTATGCCACAGGGGCAGATGGAGGTGATGACCAACAACTCGCTTACGACCCATCAACTTATTGGCTAAAAACTCTCTAATAGTGATAGTGTTAGTCTTTTTAACCTTTCCTGCGAATATTGTGATAGTACAAGTGGCAGCGGCTCTGATGCTCAAACACTCAGCATCTCTAACGATACACTTTCTATTCTAAATGGCAATTTCGTGGTGTTGCCCAGCGGAATAGATGGCTCTACAGGAGCAACGGGTGCTACTGGAGTTACAGGAGCGACGGGTCCTTCAGGTGCAGATGGTACTAATGGAGATACCGGTGCAACGGGAACAACGGGCGCAACCGGTGCTACAGGGGCGAATGGTGATACTGGAGTTACAGGAAGTACGGGTGCAGGTGCCACAGGCCCTTCAGGTGCAGATGGAACCAACGGCACGAACGGTGCTAATGGAGATACCGGTGCAACCGGTGCTACTGGGGCGACTGGTGATACAGGAACTACTGGAAGTACAGGTGCAACGGGTGATACCGGCGCTACGGGTGCTACAGGTGCAACTGGACCTTCAGGTGCAGATGGAACTAACGGCACGAATGGTACTAATGGAGATACCGGTGCAACAGGAACAACAGGCGCAACAGGTGCTACAGGGGCGACTGGTGATACCGGCGCCACTGGAAGTACGGGTGATACCGGAGTTACAGGTGCAACGGGTCCTTCAGGTGCAGATGGAACCAACGGCACGAACGGTACTAATGGAGCTACTGGCGCAACGGGAACAACGGGCGCAACCGGTGCCACAGGGGCAGATGGAGGTGATGACCAACAACTCGCTTACGACCCATCAACTTATTGGCTAAAACTCTCTAATAGTGATAGTGTTAGTCTTTATAACCTCTCCTGCGAATATTGCGATAGTACGAGTGGAGGCGGCTCAGATGCTCAAACACTCAGCATCTCCAACGACACACTTTCTATTCTGAATGGCAATTATGTAGAGCTTCCGTGCGTCGCAAGCTCCGGTTGGAACCTCACCGGAAATGCTGGCACTGATACAACTGTAAACTTTATCGGAACTAAGGATGACCAACCTCTGTTATTTAAAACAAACAGCAATAACAATACCCGAATGATTTTTGACCAATACGGTCGTTTAGAGTTAGGCTATAATGATGACGTTATTCTAGGCAACGGTGCAGGGGGAGCATCCATTGGTGCTTACGGATCTGGAGGCATTACGGCTATAGGGTTTAATGCATTAGGCTCAGCTGCCGATGTTGGTCAATCAACAGCAGTAGGATCTGAAGCACTCAAAAGTGCCTATGATGGCTCTTGGAATAACACAGCCGTAGGATACCATTCATTGCGTAATTTAATGTATGGATGGTATAATACAGCTATAGGAACCTTTGCAGGCGAAAATGCAGGAGGTGCTTACAACACAGCAGTAGGTTACAAAACTTCTGTGAATGGGAGCAACCGTACAGCCATTGGCGCTTTAACTCAAGTTGACGCTGACAACAGCATGGTGCTTGGTTCTATCAAGGACGTAAACGGAGCTACTGAAAATACCAAAGTAGGTATCGGCACTACCACTCCTCAACAAGCATTGCACGTAAACGGGCAAGTAGAAATTGATACAGTATTACATGCCACCGATGCCGATAGCATTCTCACCATTGATGCAGGGGGTGTAATCCGCAAACGCACTGCTGCTAGTTTAACAAGTGGAGGCGGCTCCGATGCACAAACACTCAGCATCTCTAACGACACGCTCTCTATTCTCAATGGAAATTCTGTAGTGCTTCCAGGCGGCGCGAGTTCCGGTTGGAACGTAACCGGCAATACGGCTGATGATTCCGCTTTTATCGGTACTAACAACTCAGAGGCCTTGCGATTTAAAGTGGGTGGAGAAAAGGCAGGGCTTTTAGATTTAAGCGGAAATAACTCGCTCGGTCGTTTCGCTCTTAGTAATTTAACTACCGGCATACGCAATACAGCATTTGGTACCGGTGCATTAGAACAAAATGATGAGGGGAATCAGAATACCGCCATCGGAAATGGAAGCATGGAATATAATCAATCAGGTACAGACAATGCAGCTGTAGGTTTTCATAGCTTGCTACAGAACACCACCGGTACCGACAACGTAGCCATGGGCAGCAATGCCCTTGCCAGTAACGTTGATGGAACCTATAACGTAGGTATCGGGAACGGTGCGTTGAACGGAAACACAAGCGGCATAAGAAACGTTGCCGTGGGCTATACTGCACTTCAATCCGGTAATGGCTCCGACAACGTAGCTCTTGGCACTTGGTCTATGCTCAATAACCAATCCGGGAATGGCAACGTAGCAATAGGCCTTCAAGCTATGGTAGGGATTAACTCCGGCGGTTGGAACGTGGGAATAGGCGAGAATGCACTCATGCAAAATCAATCAGGCTATAGCAACATAGCTATTGGGATGCAAACGATGTACACTAATACTACCGGCGAAAACAACCTAGTTATTGGAGCATTTGGCGATGTAGGTTCCGGTAACCTCACTAATGCCAGTGCTATTGGGTACCAAGCTATGGTGAGTGCATCTAACACGATGGTACTCGGCTCCATCAATGGTATAAACAATGCAACTGCGGATACTAAAGTTGGTATAGGAACCACAGCCCCTGTCAGTAAGTTGAACGTAGTGGGCGATGTAGGTTTGAGCAATGGTTCTACAGTAGCTTCCAATGGAGTAGTTACCATCCTGCTTATCAACCGCACAGGCTCAGCATCTGTCGCAGGTGATATAGTGATTGCCGACCCATCTAACGACAATTCATTTATCACCACTACCGCCCAAGGCAACACAGCCGTAATTGGGGTAGTGTATGAAAGTGGTATTGCAAATGGTTCTGTTTGTCGTGTCGCAGTTTCGGGTATTGCCAATGTAAAAGCCAACGGCACTATATTAAGAGGACAGCATTGCATCACCAGCACCACCGCCGGGGGAGCAGATGCCATTGGCAGCCCGGGTGCAGGAACCAGTATTGGTGTTTGGCTCACAGCCCCTTCATCGGGCAATTTGGGTAAAGTATTGTTGAAATAAAAACAGGATTATAGGTTGGGCAGCTTTCGGAGCGGTCTAATAAAAATTTGAAGAAAAGATGAAAACGTACTATCAGAAATTGGGAAGCATTCGGGAGGTTTCCTCAAACTTAGGAGCACCTTTTGTCTGGTTTGGTGACCTTTCTGCAAGGTTTGGTGACTGCTCACCAAAGTCTGGTGACTGCTCACCAAGGTCTGGTGACTGCTCACCAAGGTCTGGTGACTGCTCAACAAGGTCTGGTGACTGCTCACCAAGGTCTGGTGACTGCTCACCAAAGGCTGGTGACCGCTCAACAAGGTCTGGTGACCGCTCAACAAAGTCTGGTGACCGCTCAACAAAGTTTGGAGAAAGTTCACCAAACATTGGAAAACTTTCTGGAATGATCCAAAAGACCTCTTTTCTTGTTAAAATGAGTGGAAAACAAAATAAAGTAACAGTATTAAATAGTTGATTAGCTTTTTAAGGATAACGATTAGTAAGATAAAGAAACAAAGAAGTAAAGGTTTAAAAAGAATTTTATGAAAAAGTACTTAATCATTTTGCAGTTCGCCATCTGCCTCTCGGCCTATTCTCAGGTTCAATTGGTTTCAGGCGGCTCATCCAATGCCTATACGCTTACCTTTCCGGGCGTGTTTTCTTATAGCAATGGAATATCGGTCACCTTTAAAGCCAACTTTGGCAACACCGGGGCGGCCACTATCAATGTGAATAGTTTGGGGGCAAAGACACTTAAAAAGCAGGCAAATACTGACATAGCCTCCGGCGACATTCTAATTGGACAGATCGTGACCTTGGTTTATGATGGAACCAACTTCCAGGTTACCAGTGCCTTGGGCAGTTCGGGTGGTGGTGGTGGCGGAAACGATGAGCAGACCCTCAGCATCTCAAACGATACGCTTTCTATTCTTAATGGCAACTATGTGGTGTTGCCGGGCGGAGCAAGCTCCGGTTGGAATATAACCGGCAACCCAGGCACCAATACAGCTACTAACTTTATAGGCACCACCGATTCTATCGGCTTTATCATAAAAGTTGATAGTATTACAAGAGGTATATTAACTCCGGAAGGCGACGTATCATTTGGTACGAGCAACACCATTGGCGGCAACGGCGGTGGTGATCCTACTTATGCAACGGTCAGCGGGGGCTATGGCAACGGTGCAACGTATAAGTATTCAACCATTGGTGGTGGCATGCTTAATACAACATTTGGACAAAGAGCGACCATAGCTGGTGGTGGATATAATACCGCTCTAGATGAAGCAACTGTGGGTGGTGGGTTCAACAATCACGCCAATAGCAGTTTCTCGGTTGTTGCGGGTGGCAATAATAATAATTCTTTAGGCGCTGCTAGTTTTATTGGTGGCGGCTATAATAACAATGCCAGTAGCGAATATACCATTGTTGCGGGTGGAAGTTCCAATAATGCTAGTGGTTCTTTTTCAACTATTGCAGGGGGTGAATCTAATTCTACCCAGGGAGATTATTCGTCCGTAGGCGGCGGTGTTGGAAATTTTGCAAGTTCGTTTGGCGAATTTATAGTTGGAATTTATGGTACCGCAGATCCAGCTTATAGCACCACTGCTTTTGATTCAAGGGACAGGATATTTTCGGTGAGCAACGGTACTGATGATATGACCCGATCTACTGCCTTAACTTTACTTAAAAGCGGTTATATGGGTTTAGGTACTACCACCCCTACTGCCACTTTACATGTGGATGGCACCATGCGTTATCGGGTAAATGGGGCAAGCCCTCCGGCTAATTATGTACTAACCAGCGATGACGAAGGTAATGCCACCTGGCAAGCCGGTGGCGGTGCCGGTTCCGATGGACAGACACTTAGTATATCTAACGACACCCTATCCATATACAACGGTAACTTTGTGGTATTGCCGGGCGGTGGCGGCTCAGGCTGGAACGTAAATGGTAATACCGGAACAGATACTAGTAATTTCATTGGCACTATTGATAGTGTAGGCTTGCGGTTTAAAACTAACAATCATTATGCGGGAGGGGTTTCTGCTCTTAATACCTCTTTTGGTTATGGTAGCATGGAAATTGAATCATCTTATAGCGGAGGAAATACAGCCATAGGCGAAAGAGCATTGAACCACCATGTAGATGGTGAAATGAATACTGCCATTGGCTGCATGAGTATGTTTAATAAAAGCTCGGGGCAGTATAATACTGCGGTGGGGGTTCAGAGCTTATATGCCGATGGCTATGGATATCGCAATACAGCTCTAGGCACCTTCAGCCTCTTCGGAAACGGTAGCGGGATTTCTAATACTTCTGTTGGGTATAGTTCTCTTCAAAACAACATAATCGGAAATAATAACGTAGCAATAGGTGGTCAGGCACTGTATCTTAACTACAGCGGAAACGATAATATTGCTATTGGTACCGACGCTCTATTCAATTCCTCAGCATCTAACAACATGATTGCCATTGGCGACAGCGCTTTATATAGCAACACAATAGGGGCTGATAATACCGCCATCGGCTCAAAGGCATTGGCGGGAAATACGGAGGGCATTCAGAACACCGCCTTGGGTTTTCATGCTCTAAGCGCAAGTCAGTATGATTCTGGAAATACAGCAGTGGGTTGGTATTCAATGGCAAACAGCACCATGGGTAGCTGGAATACTTCATTAGGAAGCGAAGCGCTTCATAACAATATGGGCTTTGGCAATGTGGCGGTTGGACAAGCTTCAATGCTGCTTAATTCATCTGGAAGCTACAATGTGGCCGTAGGCCTAAGTTCGTTACAAAATAATACAACAGGAAACGATAATGTAGGCTTGGGAACGTCAGTATTACAATTCAACACAGAAGGATATGGCAACACCGCGGTTGGTAAAGAAGCTATGCTTGCCAATACTTCCGGTACCGGTAATGTCGCTATGGGTTACCAGACATTTAAAGCTAATACTGTTGGTTCCAACAATACGGCAGTTGGCACTTATTCATTACAACTTTCCCAAAGCGGTGGTTCTAACGCAGCTCTGGGTTACGAAGCATTGGGTTCGGTTACTACCGGCTCCTATAACACTGGTGTTGGACACGGTGCCAATGTGAACACAGGCACATTAACCAACGCCACAGCGATCGGCGCCAATGCCACAGCCACCGCCAGTAACATGGTGATGCTGGGCGACGGGCGGTGACCTACGTGGGTAGTTCGGGTCAAAACTTTATCACCTCCGATGCCCGCTTTAAACAAAATGTAAGCAGCAGCAATGTTGCCGGGCTTGATTTTATCTCAAAACTCCGCCCTGTTCAATACAACCTTCAGGCCCGTGCGCTCGACATTTTCCGCCGGGGCGGAAGCACTAAAAGCATTGAAAAAACCGACTATTCTAAAGCCGAATCCATGCTAAGAACCGGGTTCATTGCCCAGGAGGTGGAGCAGGCCGCCCGCGAAACTCATTTTAATTTTGATGGAATCCATGTGCCCGAAAACGATAAAGACTTTTACTCCATATCCTATTCCTCGCTGGTGGTGCCTTTGGTGAAAGCCGTACAGGAATTGAACCAAAAAGTAGAAGTGCTTGAATCAGAAAACGCCAGACTAAGAGGCACGAATACTGTTGCTCCGGTCACAAAAGAATCGGATGTTTCTAAGGGAGAAGGAAACCCTGTATTGACCGAGCAGCAAAAAACCATAAACCAGTTGACGTTGGTGAATGGCACTACCCGCGCTAAGTTGGCTGAATTGCAGCAGCAGTTGGATGAGATGAAGAAAATATTAGAAGGTATAAAGAAGAAGGATTAAAAAAGTACGATCATGAAAAGCATATTAATTGTGTTGGTTAGTCTGGCGCTTTCACCCGCCTCTTTTGGAGCTAAGGACGACACCAGTTCAGTAAGCAAAACAAAAATAGCAAGCCCCAACGTGAGTAAGGCCGATATTCTTTTCACCAACCAGCAATATCGCGAAGCGCTCAATGCCTATTATCCTGCCTATCAAAACAACAGCAGCAACGCCGACCTAAACTTTAAAATGGGTTTGTGTTACCACTATCTCTTGCAATATCCTGCATTATGCAAAAGTTTTTTTACCCGCGCGGCAACTAAACTTTCTTCTAAATACGATTTCTATAACAACAAAAATGCCCAAAGCAGTTTAGATGCTAAATACTTCCTTGGCAAAACCTATTTAGAGCTAAACAATGCCGATAGCGCCATGCTTTACCTCGCCGACTGGAGTAGCGAATTGAAAAATCAGGTGCCGATGGATGGCTCGCGCCAGATTAAAATGTGCATCAACTTTAATACGCTGAAAAGTCATCCGCATCATGTTACCCCAGAGCGTTTGCCTCTTCCTGTCAACACCCTTTTCAGCGAAACTAATCCTGTCCTTTCGATAGACCACTCCACTTTATTCTTTGCGTCGCGCAAACCCGAAACAGAAAAGGAAGGGGAGGTGATGGCCAATAGTAATATCTACTCCTGCACCATCCGCCCCGACGGAACTTGGAACGACCCCGTCAGTTTTACACATAATACCGCCTTTGATGAAGAGCCTCTATACCTCACCACCGACGGAAAGAAACTTTATTTCCGCCGCACAGATAAAACCGGTAAGGGAGATATTTATTTCAGTACACAAGATGGTGGCATCTGGGCAGCACCGCAAAAATATAAAGAGGCAAACAGCAGCTCCGATGAAAACGGCATCGCGTTTTCTACCGATGGAAACTGGATGGCAGTATCCAGCAATCGGCCCGAAGGTATGGGAGGCCATGATTTATATATCGCCAAAGGTAAGGATGGCAAATTTGGCAAATTGAAGAATATGGGAAAGAAAGTGAATACAGCGTTGGACGAATTGTCGCCTTATTTCCATCCGGTTGATAAAAGAATATACTACAGCAGCAACGGCAATACCCAATATGGCATGGGCGGATTTGATGTTTTCTTTACCCAATTCGATTCAACTGATAATTGGTCGGAAGCCTTTACTATGGGCTATCCGGTGAACAAAGGAGGCAATGAAATGAATTATTACGTCGTGTCTGATGCAGTGAGTTATTACACTGCTATAGGCGACAATGGCGATTTTGACATCTACGAACTGAAACGCGGCAATGGACCTGCGGAAGATATTGAGGACAAAATTATTGCCGAACATAGGATTGCTGCTCCTGCTGACAATTCTATAGTAGAAATTTTGGAGGTGGAGAAAGAAAAAATTGTAGAGAAGGAGAAAGAAGTAGAAGTATCGAAGGTAGAAGAAGTGAAAGTGGAAGTGCAGAAAAACGTTGGAATGGTGGAGGCATCTCAGGCTAAAGATCTAGATAATGTCATTGCGATTGAACAGCATGAAGTGCAGGTGCAGGTACCGGTAGAAGTTGAAGTGGTAAAAGCCAGCGGTACTCGTCCCGTGATGCAAACAGATGGAACGGTGATAAACCAGGACGGCACTATTCACCAAGAGTTGACAGATCAGAATAAAGGGGTCTCCGCTCCTACCCCATCTTTGGATATAAATGCAATAACACCTTCTGCTGATAACCCCAACGACGCCAGCAGCAGCTCATCGTATAACAACACGGATAATTCATCCAGCTATAACAGTACAGATGGGAATACCGGTCAGGATAATTCAGCCAGTAATATCAGCTCGTATAACAAGTCGCCTGCTTCTGCTACCCCTGTGGTTACAAAATCACAAACAGGGAAAAGCGAAGAAAAAATATCGGATATAGAGTTGCCGGACATTTCTCACGACACCATTGACCCTGTAAAGGCAAAAGAAAATTATGAACTGGCAATGAAACAACTCGACCAGGCAGGAGTGAGTGACGAAGGCAAGGTCGGCATCATTGCGAACGTTACACGCATGTTGGAAGAAAAACTGCGCCATGAGCGAACAGCAGTATTCAAGAGTATCTATTTCGACTTCAATAGCAAATCCTTAGGTCTGTCAAAGGTGAACTGGATGTTCTGATCAAGTATATGAAGGACCACAAGGATGTAAGTATTGAGGTAGTGGGGCATACGGATAATATAGGTAGCTGGGAAACCAATTTCTGGCTATCACACAAAAGGGCTAAAAGTGTTTACGATTATCTCTTCACTAAAGGCATCACCACCAACCGGATGATATATAATGGCAAAGGAAGTATTGAGCCGGTGGCCGACAATGACACTGATCTTGGAAGAGCGAAGAACAGACGCGTGGAAGTTATATTGATACAGTAATCAAACTCATAGGTACTCTAACAAATCTGAAAAATGAGCAGCGCACAATGACGAAATTGAAATGCAGCCCATTTACACAGAAGGGACATTTATCCTCTACAAAGTTGCTTATGTCATCTACTATGCGGGTGTCATAATTAAGCATTTTGTATTTTTATGACTAGACCTTATACGGATTCATATAGTTATGATAAACTATAAACACAACTTCTACTACTCCATTAATACCTTTTTATTCCAAAATTCAAGTTATTGCTCCAATAATCTAACTTATTGCCGCAATAACTTGAGTTTTTTCTCTAAAAACCCAAGTTATCAGAGAAAAAACTCGAATTACCACTCCTAAAACAACTGTTTTTAGCGCAGAAACTCGAGTTATTGATGCGATAACTGGAGTTTCAGGAGCAAAAACTCGAATTTTTAGTGTGAAAATTCAATCTTTTTAAAATCTCTAAGAATTGACTTGTTCCAAAAAATTTCATCTTTGAAAGGCAATTCAATGCCCTATGAAATACAGCCTGCTTATAATAACCATAATTACCTTCTTTATTTCTACGGCTCAACAGCCAGAGCGTACCATCAGCAATGCACACACTTCGGCTATTAAATGCCTCGCCATCTCTTTCGATGCCAGTAAAGCGTTAACTGGAGGTGCAGACAACCGGGCTTATTGTTGGGATCTAAATTCCGGTTCTAAACTGCGCTCCCTTGCTGCACAGGACGACGTTATCACCGACGTAGCGTATAATAATGATCAGACGCTGTTTGCTACCTCAAGCCAAAATAAAACCGTAGTGATATGGGATGCCAACACTTTCAAACCTCGCAAAATACTGAAGGGACACTTAGCAGCAGTAGCAGCCATTGCTTTCCATCCATTCCGGGATGAAATGTTAAGTGTGGGTGCTGATGGAAATATTAAACTCTGGGACGCACAGGGAGGAAGAGTAACCAAAGACACTTTTATTATTTTTCAGAAAAACAACTTCACTTCTGCTAGGGCTAAGTATGCAAAAGATGCCAGTTGCATCGGTATAAATGCCGGAGGGTCTTTTAATCTTTATAAGACCGATGGTGCCCTCATTAAATCATTTCCGGCCAGTCTCACGGCAGCTTTTGATATTTGTGGAGATTCAAAAACCGCCGCTTACTTAACTGCTACCAACAATATAGAAATCATAAACAGTAAAACCGGCACCGTTTTGCAAAATCTGACCGAAGATTTCTCAAATGTTACTTCTATCCGTTTCGCTCAGAGCAGCTCGAAACTTTGTTTAAGTCGAAGTAACGGAAAGGTGGAGATATATGACCTAGACGGAAAGCAAGTCATCTATAATGTGACGGCCCACACTACCGGTGTGGTGGACGCGGAACTCAGTGAAGATGGAAAGGTTCTTGTTACTGCAGGTAATGACCTTGCCGTAAAAAAATGGAATGTAGAATCTTTAGATTTAGGATATGTACAACTTCCATCAATGGCGGCCAAGGGTGATTTATCAGTTAACCGGCCCACTTTGCGGGAAGATAACAACAACGGAATGCTAGAAGCCGGAGAAAACGCCTCGCTGAGTGTCACCTTGGTAAACCCGCAGCAAAAGTTCTTATACGACATTTATCTACGTATATCTTCGGATAAGCAGTTACAGGGTTTAGTATATCCCCAAATGTTTTTCGCCGGTCAGTTTCCGGGTAAAGGCAACAAAACATTCTCTATACCGCTTAAAATGTCTAACGACCTCGGTTCAGGTTCTGCTAACTTGACCATCACTGCCGAATCAGGCGGTGTAGAAATCGCTTCACAAAATGCAACTATTCAAACAGGTTCTAAAAACAATGCCGGTGTGGCGGTACAGTTGTTTCGCTTCTTTTCACCATCGGGGAAAGCTGCAATTGGTGAGCCAATTACTTTACAACTAACCATTGAAAATATTACCGGCGTGACTGCCGAGAATATTGAAGTAGTATATTCTTTCCCTCAGGGAATAAATGCGATTGATAAAGCAAGGGAAACAATCCCCAAACTCGCTCCCGGTGAACGGGTGAATATCGCTATGCAATTTATGGCTCAAAAAGGATTCACCGGTGATAAGTTAAGTGTCCGACCGGAGATAAACGGCGTAGGATATTCCAATGTGAAAGAAATGAATATCTCCTCCCCTATTAATGCGACTATCGGTACCCGCGATGAATTTCTTGCTATGACCAATGGCACATCCCGTACCTTAAACAAAGGCAGTCAGACCGCTACAGAAGACTATGGCAGTGGCGAACCTATTGAAAAGACAAGGTATGTAGCTTTGATGATTGGTATTAATTCCTATACCGGCACCTGGCCTGTTTTAAACAATGCTGTTAATGATGCGAAAGGGGTAGCCCTAGAACTTCAAAAGAACTATAACTTTTCTTTGGTTCGTGCAGTTTATGACAAAGAAGCCACCCGCGCAAAAATCATTGACGAGTTGGAATGGTGCGTGGATAATCTCGGAGAAAAAGACAATCTCGTTATTTTTTATTCAGGACATGGAGAGTTTAAAGAGTCGCTTAACAAGGGTTTTTGGGTTCCGGTAGATGCACTGACCGGCTCTACCTCTCAACTAATATCGAATGCTGACCTGCATACGTTCCTTGCTTCTATCCGAACTAAACACACCTTGCTTATTTCAGACGCTTGTTTCAGTGGTGATATTACTCGCGGAAGACCTAATTATGGAGAAACGGATAACGATAAGTTTTACAAGAAAGCACATAGCCTGATGTCAAGACAAGCAATTACTTCAGGAGGTATAGAACCGGTTATGGACGGCGGCAAAGATGGACATTCTATTTTCACCTATTACCTGATTAAAGCATTGCGGGAGAACAAAGCTAAGTTTATTGATGCCTCGCACATGTATGAGAGCATTAAAGTACCCATAGTTAACAACTCTGACCAAAGTCCTAAACTATCGCAACTAAAGAATACGGGTGATGAAGGCGGTGAGTTTATTTTCTACCGTCCATAATAGCTACTGTTTAGCTAGCACCCCGCTATCGAAATCACTGAGGATATTTCGGAATGTTTCATTGCTCGGTTCAGCAATACAAGCCTTTACATAACAATTACGGGCGTTCTCATAAAACCCCTTCGATTCAAAGAATTTACCGATAATAGCTTCTCTCATTCCACCGTTATAGTCCATCTGTAATTTCAATTTATTCAATTCAAAAGTCATTTTGTCCTGTTCCTCTTTAGTCATAAATGAAAATGAAAAGATTTCGCACGGGCGGCTATTCTCCGCAGTTATCGTCCAGTAATAAGTTTTTCCTGATTCAAACTTCTGAGCAAAACGATTCACCGACAAAGCAGTGTCTTTGACCACTTGCTTTAATTTTATTGACTTGCGGTCAATATCATTGTAAATAACGATTGAATAGTTATCGCGATGAAAATCACTCCACTCAAATCGAATATTGGAATCCAGCACATAGGTAGCATTTACCGGTCCCTGCAAACAATGATAGTTGTTGGGCTCTCGATACACCTCCCAGGTTCTTCAGTTGTTCCTTGTAATTCTTTTCCGGATTGGATTCTTTGTGAGTTACCTGATGGGCTATGAAACTCAGATAATAGGCTGATAAAGACGATTTATCGCTGGACGTAACGTGATTCTGAAACTCCGTTACAGGATAAGTGTCCGGTTTGTTTAAATGAATCGTTTCTCCCTTTACACCCGTAAAAACCGCTTCTGATTTGTCAGCTAATTTTACCGACTGATTTTTGCCAACAACAGCGCCGATTGTATTTAAAGATGTCCAGACGCCTCCGTTCATCACCTCAAGGTTTCCCTTAAAATAAGCCAGCGTATAGTTTTGAGACTGTAGGTTTAGTCCGATTAATGAAAGAAAAATGATAGTAGCTGTTTTCATGTTTATTATTTAGTGTGCCTTCATAAAATAAGTGTGATAACCAAATCGTTTGTGGAGCCATTTCACAAATGCATCGTAAAAGTATAATAAGTCCACTGATAATACCATAGGCACCAACATTATTTTATCGGAAAAACGAATGTTCAGTTTACTTAGAAAAAAGAGTTCGATAAAAAGTAATAACACCACAAAAACAAACTGTGTAATCTTTGCCACTAAATGATACCAGATATGCTTCTCCACGTAATAATAGGTGTAATATACAACGGTTACATAGGTAAATAGAACAGAAAACAACAGCATCAACCAATCCGGTATTTTATTGACATAATCCTTGTGTAATATCATATCAACAATATTGGCATGAATAAAAACACCCGGCATGTCAGGTTTTGATCTACCTGACATTTGGTCATTCATTGGGGTAAAGTGAAGGTCATCCAGATTGTCTTTATCAATGGCCCCAATAATTACAATCTTATCCTTCAGGAAAGCGAGAGAAGAATTATTTTCAGTAATATCTTCCGGTTTGAGTACTGGAAGATATTGATCTGGGGACTTGCGGTAATTAATATACTCCACTTTTGCTTTACGCTTCATCAACTGATTGAACTTCACACTATCATACTGTCGCACTATTTCTGAAGCAAATGAATTAACTGACTGGCCTTCTGCTTCTAAATGTGGGCTAAACAACCGGATGGTCTTATTCTCCTCCCCCACAAAATTGATAAATCCGTTCGTTGTGAACCGTTCAACCGGGCTAAAACTTTTGACATAATTCAACTCCTTGTTGTCCTCTCTTTTTTCCAAAAAACATCCTACAACTAAACTTTTCACACCACTGAACGATGCTAAAAGCACGGAGTCCTGCAAATCTTCCTTAGGAGCAAGAAAGTAGGCATCAAGAGCAATCACTCTAGGATTAAAGGAATTAATCACATTTATCTGATGCGCTATTTCTTCTCTTGTATTGCCAATGCCCACAATGACTATCGGGCTATTGATATCTCCTGAATTTCTATCCCGCTGGTAATGATAAACTATATCCGAAAATTCAAAATCCTCAAAAGCTGCATTGATAGGATCTAAATGCGGAATATGAACCAACGACAACTTCAATAAGCCAATAAAAGCGAATACGAAGAGCGTTGAAAAGATTACATCCTTGTCCTTAAAAAGACTGGGCCTCATGAGTCAGAAATTGCGGCTAATATAAACTTGTCATAATCAAAGAAGACTAAAAGTGATATAAATGATATTCACCAGTAAAAGAAAAAGTTCTTAAAGACACAGTCACAAAAATGACTTGGGTGAAACGATATTCCGAAGTGGATGCCTACCACTTGTCCATCCCGTTGATTCAGCTATCTCCGAGTTAGCTGCGCTCCCACAGAGTTGAACTGCCTATTACTGAGCCTAATAAAAATTATCTGTCCTGATTCCTTTCTCCAGTTCACACTTTCACGTCGGGATGAAATCAACCACTACTTTAAGTAAAAAAGCGACCCTAAAGTCGCTTTTTTTGATGCGGAGAGAGAGGGATTCGAACCCACGGTAGGCTCATCACCTACGGCTGTTTTCAAGACAGCTGCAATCAACCGCTCTGCCATCTCTCCGGGGGCGAAAATAGTAAGTTGATTCAATAATCCTACTGGTTATAAAACCGGTTCTGATTCTTCTTTTATTTCCAGTTCGCGGGTGCGCAGCCGTTTGTTGTAGTGGATACTGACATTGATTTCATATCCTACCAACAATATAAAGGAATTGATATTCAGCCAAATCATCAAAAGCATAATTGTGCCGATGGAACCGAAGATAACATTCAGCTTACTGAAATTAGCCACATAATAAGAGAATCCCACCGAGACAAAAATAGAAAGAATGGTGGCTACCGTGGCACCAGTAGAAATGAATTTGTATTTGGTTTTGGTGGCTGGGCCGTAATAGTAAATCAGCGAAATTCCCACGAAAAACATTATTAGTATCAGCGCATATCGAAGGATACCAAACAGCACCTCATTAATACTTCCATCCAAGGGCATCATCGAAAAAAGAAAGTTAAATAAAGTACGTCCCAGTACAATAAGCGAAATAGAGCTGATGAAAAGTAGGGTAAGCAGCAAGGTTATTTTAAAAGCTACCAGTCTGGTTTGTATGGCGTTTCGTTTTTTATAATAGTCGTAAGACTTATCGAAGGAACTCATCATGGCGATAACCCCTTCTGATGTTAAAAACAACACCAGAATAAATGAACCGGTAAGCAAACCGCCCCGCTTGTGTTTGGCTAAATCTGTCAGTAGTGGTTCAATAAAGTTTTTGATAAAAATATAGCTTTCTTGGTTGGGCAATACTTGCCGTAAAAAGTTCAGCACCACTACATCTAAATCTCTGAAATAGGGCAGATAAGGCATCAGGGTAAATACAAAAGTGAGTGCTGGGAAGATAGCTAGGAAAAAACTGAAAGCAATAGCTTTGCTGCGGGTAGGTAATGAATTTGATCTTATCTCCGCAATAAAAAATCGGTAAACATCATAGACCGGAATACCATCCAGACCGGGGACAGTAATGCATAGGGAGCGCTCTTCCCAATCAACTAAAACTGGGTATTTAATTTTGAGCCTGTACCAAATTTTTTTCATGAACTGGTTGTGGCATCGCTATTCCAAATCATGCTGCCTTATGTTTGGCCGGAACATGGAAGTAAGGACGAAATTTATCCATGATGAAATCAGGAGCCACGATAATTCTATTGGTCTTAGCGTTGATAAAAATCATGTGCGTCTCGCCCTGGTTGATAAGAATGTTCTTTTCGTTATAGACTTCATACATAAATACGATGGTACGGTTAGGCATCTGCGGAACAATCGTTTTAATCGTGAGCAATTCATCATAATAAGCCGGACGAATATATTTGATGTTCATCCGCGTAATGGGCATAAAGGTACCAGACTCTTCAATCTCTTTATAGGTAAGGCCGATAGAACGAACCGTCTCTACACGGGCCTGTTCGTAATAGTAACCGTAGTTACCATAATACACATAACCCATTTGGTCGGTATCGCCATACCGGACTCTAATTTGATGATTATAGGTCAACATTGCCTCTGATAAGTTCGGCATACACTACTGGATGTTAATTTTAAATAAATGGTATAATCTGAGTGGAAAGATGAGAAGTATCTTGAGGATTATGACCATTGTGATATGGAAAATTTCCACAGGAATACGGAAATGTACAATAATTAGAATGGACCAATATGAGTTTATTACGTTTTTGAATTAGCATATATTCGCGTGGTGTTTCCCGGAATGAAAAAGAAGTTTTTGGATGAATCGGTTAGTTCGGCTGAATTCTTCTTGACACACAATAGAAAGAAACCGGACATTGTACTGAGCCAAAAGTTGTATAACGAACTCAGCACTTTAAAAGGAAACTGGCTCTGGATCTTTTGTTCGCAAAAAGATAAACCGGAGGTGTTTCACCTTGCTTCGCTGTTTCATTCAGTTGCTCTTTCCAACGAACAGATAGATTTACGCATCGCAGAAATAGAGATGGACGAGATGCCAATATTGTTCTGTTTTGAACAAGACAAAGAAGAACATTTAGATCCTTTTTTTGTTACCGGAGATTATGTCCCTATTGAAAAAAACGACCGGATATTGTTGGGTAATTTATTTGAAACCATCAAATCCTGGAAAGAACCAAGACCATCTTATAACTAACACCACATTATTAATTCACCTTACAATTTTACAATGTCAGAAATTACGAAGACCTCAGAAATACGCTTTAAGATTGGATTGAACGAACAGAATGTTCCGCTGGACATCAAGTGGATGGCGACCGACTCGAAAAATCACGAATTACGCGATTGTAAAAGCATCATGATTTCTATTTGGGATATGGTTCAAAATCAAACATTAAAGATTGATCTCTGGACGAACGATATGAATACCGACGAAATGCATTCGCATTATTTCCAAACCTTACTTTCTATGACTGAATCATACTCCAAGGCTACTGGCAATCCTTATGCTGTAGAAGAGATGAAAAAGTTTGCTCAACAATTAGCAAAGCAGACTGCAGAATGGGAGGACACTAAAAAGTAGCCTTATAAGTACTCGCTGTATTGCAGACTTATAGATGAAGTAAACATACAGAGTCTCGTTCAATATTCAGGTTGCAAAAATGTATCAACCCTCGGTCAGATTTGAACCGGAAGGATTGTAAGATTCGTTGTTCATATCCGATGACCTTTATCAAGGCCCCTAAGCAGTTGTGTATAATTGTCTCAGGATTACGGTCATTAGGTTTTAAAACCACAAAAGACCTCTTCCCCTTTTAGGGCTTATTTTAGGGGTAATTAATGCGCAAATCTCAATATAAGGCGCTAATATTTCTTTTCAACATCCTTAAATCTGCCACTTTCCCCTTTTAATATGCGCGATTTCTTCAGATTATCAACATACAACTTGTAAAATAAGTAAATTTTTCTAAGAGCCGAGGGAAAGTTCTGCGTATAATAATCTACTATTGAACGAATTTTATGGCAGTTAAGAAAATCTACCAGAAAAAAAAGAAGGAATTACAAACCGTGACTTGTGAAAGATTTATGAGCCAGTTTGGCATTCAGTTTCTCTATGCATTTTTGCTCTTGTTACTTGCTGATAATTCCTTTTCGCAAGTCGCCATTACTTATAATGGTGATGCGCAGTCTATTACTCAATTCCTTACTGGCTCTGGTGTTACGATAAGTAATTACACAATAAACTGCGACAACAAGGGGATTGGAACATTTACAAGCACCGGAACTAACCTTGGTATTTCACAAGGAGTTGTATTATCTACGGGGAATATAGCATCCATTCCACAGGTGGCAAGTTCTCTAGCATCCACCAAATTTACCAATACAGGTGATGCTCAACTTTCTACTTTAACAACAGGTGTTATCAATGACAAATGCGTTCTTGAATTTGATATTGTACCCCAGGGCAGTGTTTTGAAATTTGAATATGTATTCGGTTCCGAAGAATATCCTGAGTTTGTTTGCTCACAATACAATGATGTGTTCGGTTTTTTTATCAGCGGCCCAGATCCGGGAGGAGGGAATTACACAAATAAAAACCTTGCTACCATTCCAAACACTACGGTACCTGTGTGTATCAATAGTGTGAATCCGGGAGTGCCTGGGACTTACCAGGGGAACACGTGGAGTTCAGGCAATTGTCAGTCATTGGCTAATACAGGGTTTTATGTAAATAATGCACTCATCAATAACCCGAATATCGTTTATGATGGGATGACCGGAGTATTTTCTGCTATTGCACAAGTAACTCCTTGCCAAACTTATCATTTGAAAATTGCTATTGCTGATGTGACGGACCGGATTTATGATTCCGGGGTATTTCTTCGGGCATATTCTATTAGTGCCGCGCCATATAACGTTTCGGTTACTTCGGCTATAAATTATCCGGGATATACCTCCACTTACGAAGGTTGTGTAAACGGAACCATTAATGTCGGTATATCTGCGGCCCAAGCATCTAATGTGACATTAAACCTAACGGTTACTGGTTCTGCAACAAATGGAACTGATTACAACACTATCCCTTCCACTGTTACAATTCCTGCCGGACAAACCTCTGTTTCACTTCCGTTCACACCCGTGAATGATAATATAACTGAAGGCACAGAAACAGTGACGATATCAGTTGTGGATGTTTGTACCGGTCTCCCTTCGGCCACAACTACAATTAGTATTCAAGACCCTCCTACATCTACTTTGGTCGTGGGCGATTCAACATTATGTTCTGGACAGTCCACCCAATTGACGGCTTCAGGAGCTGCGGTTTATGCATGGTCTCCCTCAACAGGATTAAATAGTTCTAGTATTGCTAATCCAATAGCATCTCCAACTTCTACTACCACATACACAGTGACAATGACAGCGGGAAGTTGTGTTAAGATTTTGTCCAAAACAATTTCAGTCAGCAACTTATCTACTTCTATAACTGCTTCGCCCAACGGCTTGGTTTGTAACGGAGGCTCAGTCCAATTGACTGCTTCCAATACAGGAGGTGTTAATCCAATCTCTTTTTCTTGGAGTAATGGAAATGCAACATCTTCCATAAACGTTTCCACTAGTGGAACATATAACGTCACAGCAACGGATGCATTTTCTTGTACTGCATCTGCCTCACGGGCTACTAACATCTCAAATATCAATGTGAGCGGGTCATCCACAGATGTCTCTTGTTTTGGAGCCAACAACGGTAGTATCTCTCTGTCCGTGGCTGGATTGAATAGCCCATTCACATACAATTGGGGTGGAGGCATTTCAACTCAAAACAGGACGAACCTTACTGGAGGTAGCTATACAGTAACGGTGAGTAATACGGCGGGCTGTACGGCTACAGCATCATTCTCCATTTCTCAACCATCTTCTTCTTTATCTATTTCAGCATCTACCGCAAATATCGCTTGTTTCGGAGGAAACAACGGAGCGATTAATCTAAGTGTCAGCGGAGGAAGCAGTCCCTATACCTTTAGTTGGGGTGCTGGCGTTACTACGCAAAACAGAACTAATCTGTCTGCCGGTAATTATACGGTCACGGTCACCGATGCCAGTACTTGTTCTTCTACTTTCAGTACCGCCGTTACTCAGCCTGTTTCAGGTGTCAATATTACTCCTGTGCCCGTCTCCGCTTCTTGTTTTGGTACCAGTACCGGTAGTATTAGCCTCACTCTTGCCGGTGGAACTGCTCCTTATACTTATAACTGGGGAGGAGGTGTTACTACTTCCGCCAGAACCAATATCCCCGCAAGGAAGTTATAGCGTTACCGTCACCGATCTCAACGGTTGTACCGCTGCTCAAACTACTAGTGTAACTCAGCCTACGCTCCTCTCTTGCTTCTGCCAACCAGACCAATGCAGGTTGCTTTGGAGCCAGTAACGGGCTATCCAGTTATCCGTCACCGGAGGTACTGCTTCTTACAGCTATTTGTGGAGTAATAATGCTACCACTCAAAACTTATCCGGCCTCAGCAGTGGAACGTATTCTGTCACCGTACAGGATGCCAAAAGTTGTACCGCTACGCAATCGGTAAGCATCACTCAGCCTACGGCAATATCTGTCAGTGCTATCGCCAACAGTCCTTCTTGTTCCGGACAGTCAATGGTTCAGTTAACCTGACCGTCAGCGGAGGTACAGCAGGGTATACTTTCGTGTGGAATAACAGTGCTACCACTCAAAACCTCAGTAATGTAGCCGCCGGAACTTATCAGGTGACGGTCACCGATACCAAAGGATGTTCCGCTACCGGGTCGGCTAACTTATCGCAGGCATCTGTACTCAATATCAGTGCTACAAACTCCGCTATCGCTTGTTTCGGAGGAAACAACGGAGCGATTAATCTAAGTGTCAGCGGAGGAAGCAGTCCCTATACCTTTAGTTGGGGTGCTGGCGTTACTACGCAAACAGAACTAATCTGTCTGCCGGTAATTATACGGTCACGGTCACCGATGCCAGTACTTGTTCTTCTACTTTCAGTACCGCCGTTACTCAGCCTGTTTCAGGTGTCAATATTACTCCTGTGCCCGTCTCCGCTTCTTGTTTTGGTACCAGTACCGGTAGTATTAGCCTCACTCTTGCCGGTGGAACTGCTCCTTATACTTATAACTGGGGAGGAGGTGTTACTACTTCCGCCAGAACCAATATCCCCGCAGGAAGTTATAGCGTTACCGTCACCGATCTCAACGGTTGTACCGCTGCTCAAACTACTAGTGTAACTCAGCCTACGCTCCTCTCTGCTTCTGCCAACCAGACCAATGCAGGTTGCTTTGGAGCCAGTAACGGGGCTATCCAGTTATCCGTCACCGGAGGTACTGCTTCTTACAGCTATTTGTGGAGTAATAATGCTACCACTCAAAACTTATCCGGCCTCAGCAGTGGAACGTATTCTGTCACCGTACAGGATGCCAAAAGTTGTACCGCTACGCAATCGGTAAGCATCACTCAGCCTACGGCAATATCTGTCAGTGCTATCGCCAACAGTCCTTCTTGTTCCGGAACAGTCAATGGTTCAGTTAACCTGACCGTCAGCGGAGGTACAGCAGGGTATACTTTCTTGTGGAATAACAGTGCTACCACTCAAAACCTCAGTAATGTAGCCGCCGGAACTTATCAGGTGACGGTCACCGATACCAAAGGATGTTCCGCTACCGGGTCGGCTAACTTATCGCAGGCATCTGTACTCAATATCAGTGCTACAAACTCCGCTATCGCTTGTTTCGGAGGAAACAACGGAGCGATTAATCTAAGTGTCAGCGGAGGAAGCAGTCCCTATACCTTTAGTTGGGGTGCTGGCGTTACTACGCAAAACAGAACTAATCTGTCTGCCGGTAATTATACGGTCACGGTCACCGATGCCAGTACTTGTTCTTCTACTTTCAGTACCGCCGTTACTCAGCCTGTTTCAGGTGTCAATATTACTCCTGTGCCCGTCTCCGCTTCTTGTTTTGGTACCAGTACCGGTAGTATTAGCCTCACTCTTGCCGGTGGAACTGCTCCTTATACTTATAACTGGGGAGGAGGTGTTACTACTTCCGCCAGAACCAATATCCCCGCAGGAAGTTATAGCGTTACCGTCACCGATCTCAACGGTTGTACCGCTGCTCAAACTACTAGTGTAACTCAGCCTACGCTCCTCTCTGCTTCTGCCAACCAGACCAATGCAGGTTGCTTTGGAGCCAGTAACGGGGGCTATCCAGTTATCCGTCACCGGAGGTACTGCTTCTTACAGCTATTTGTGGAGTAATAATGCTACCACTCAAAACTTATCCGGCCTCAGCAGTGGAACGTATTCTGTCACCGTACAGGATGCCAAAAGTTGTACCGCTACGCAATCGGTAAGCATCACTCAGCCTACGGCAATATCTGTCAGTGCTATCGCCAACAGTCCTTCTTGTTCCCGGAACAGTCAATGGTTCAGTTAACCTGACCGTCAGCGGAGGTACAGCAGGGTATACTTTCTTGTGGAATAACAGTGCTACCACTCAAAACCTCAGTAATGTAGCCGCCGGAACTTATCAGGTGACGGTCACCGATACCAAAGGATGTTCCGCTACCAGGGTCGGCTAACTTATCGCAGGCATCTGTACTCAATATCAGTGCTACAAACTCCGCTATCGCTTGTTTCGGAGGAAACAACGGAGCGATTAATCTAAGTGTCAGCGGAGGAAGCAGTCCCTATACCTTTAGTTGGGTGCTGGCGTTACTACGCAAAACAGAACTAATCTGTCTGCCGGTAATTATACGGTCACGGTCACCGATGCCAGTACTTGTTCTTCTACTTTCAGTACCGCCGTTACTCAGCCTGTTTCAGGTGTCAATATTACTCCTGTGCCCGTCTCCGCTTCTTGTTTTGGTACCAGTACCGGTAGTATTAGCCTCACTCTTGCCGGTGGAACTGCTCCTTATACTTATAACTGGGGAGGAGGTGTTACTACTTCCGCCAGAACCAATATCCCCGCAGGAAGTTATAGCGTTACCGTCACCGATCTCAACGGTTGTACCGCTGCTCAAACTACTAGTGTAACTCAGCCTACGCTCCTCTCTGCTTCTGCCAACCAGACCAATGCAGGTTGCTTTGGAGCCAGTAACGGGGCTATCCAGTTATCCGTCACCGGAGGTACTGCTTCTTACAGCTATTTGTGGAGTAATAATGCTACCACTCAAAACTTATCCGGCCTCAGCAGTGGAACGTATTCTGTCACCGTACAGGATGCCAAAAGTTGTACCGCTACGCAATCGGTAAGCATCACTCAGCCTACGGCAATATCTGTCAGTGCTATCGCCAACAGTCCTTCTTGTTCCGGAACAGTCAATGGTTCAGTTAACCTGACCGTCAGCGGAGGTACAGCAGGGTATACTTTCTTGTGGAATAACAGTGCTACCACTC
The DNA here is from genome assembly GCA_016722375.1 of Bacteroidota bacterium. Lineage (NCBI taxonomy): Bacteria > Pseudomonadati > Bacteroidota > Bacteroidota bacterium. The sequence continues at coordinate 350,986 of JADKJG010000001.1, forward strand.
AAAACCTCAGTAATGTAGCCGCCGGAACTTATCAGGTGACGGTCACCGATACCAAAGGATGTTCCGCTACCGGGTCGGCTAACTTATCGCAGGCATCTGTACTCAATATCAGTGCTACAAACTCCGCTATCGCTTGTTTCGGAGGAAACAACGGAGCGATTAATCTAAGTGTCAGCGGAGGAAGCAGTCCCTATACCTTTAGTTGGGGTGCTGGCGTTACTACGCAAAACAGAACTAATCTGTCTGCCGGTAATTATACGGTCACGGTCACCGATGCCAGTACTTGTTCTTCTACTTTCAGTACCGCCGTTACTCAGCCTGTTTCAGGTGTCAATATTACTCCTGTGCCCGTCTCCGCTTCTTGTTTTGGTACCAGTACCGGTAGTATTAGCCTCACTCTTGCCGGTGGAACTGCTCCTTATACTTATAACTGGGGAGGAGGTGTTACTACTTCCGCCAGAACCAATATCCCCGCAGGAAGTTATAGCGTTACCGTCACCGATCTCAACGGTTGTACCGCTGCTCAAACTACTAGTGTAACTCAGCCTACGCTCCTCTCTGCTTCTGCCAACCAGACCAATGCAGGTTGCTTTGGAGCCAGTAACGGGGCTATCAGTTATCCGTCACCGGAGGTACTGCTTCTTACAGCTATTTGTGGAGTAATAATGCTACCACTCAAAACTTATCCGGCCTCAGCAGTGGAACGTATTCTGTCACCGTACAGGATGCCAAAAGTTGTAATACAATCACGAGCGTTGTCCTTCAAACACCTTTGGAATTGGCTGCAACACTTAACACTTCAGGTATTGTTTGCAGCGGTGCAAGCACAGGCTCAATCACCGCGATTGTGATTGGAGGCACCTCCCCATATTCATATTCTTGGAATATTGGTGGATCTTCACCCACTAAAAACAATCTTGCTGCTGGGAACTACGAAGTGATCATAACGGATGCCCAAAATTGCCATACAACAAAATCAACTGTAATAGCCGAATCACCAAAGATGGTGTTAAATGAAAGTGTAACTGATGTTAAATGTCACGGTGAAAATAGCGGATCAATAAACATTCAATCTAGTGGAGGCACAGCTCCATACAGCTTCTTATGGAGTGGAGGAAGCACGTCACAGAACAGAACCGGACTAATCAGTGGCAATTACCAATTGACCGTTACTGATGCTAATTCCTGTACGATAGAATCTTCTTATCAAGTTATCGAGCCATCCAAACTTTCCATAACTTCCTCCAAAAACAATGTACGTTGCTATGGGGAAAACAACGGGAATGCCAATATACTTGTTAGCGGTGGGACCATACCATTTCAATATAGCTGGAGCAATGGGAAAACCAGTGAGGATCTATACGACGTAGGTATCGGCACCTATTCACTGACCGTTACAGATATTAACCTATGTAAGGCTTACGAATCCATTACTATCACACAACCTTCGAAACTTGCCATGTTGGATAGTACTACTACTAACGTATCCTGCAACGGTAGAACCGATGGTAGCATTCATATAAAAATGAGTGGCGGAACTGCACCCTATGCTTATGAATGGACTGGTTCAACTAAAATAGGTCCCAGCATAGACAACCTGACCGCCAGAAAATATTCAGTAACAGTAAACGATGCCAACAACTGTTCTACTAGTTCAGAATTCAACATTAGCCAGCCGCTATCTTTAAAAGCTACTGTTATTTCAAAGAATATTGAATGTTATGGCGATGCCTCTGGAAGCATTGAAACCACTATCGCCGGTGGCACACCGAACTATATATATCAATGGTCCAACGGATCAAACCAAAAAGATCTTTCAGGAATAAAAGCAGATACCTATAATCTTGAGATTCAAGATTCAAAAGGCTGCACTACAACAGTTACCAGTATTATTTCGCAGCCGTCACCAATGATTCAATGCAAAGTATATCTACCCGTTTGTGCTAACCTTAGAGGAATGATAGATTTGACAGTAAGCGGAGGAAGTCAACCTTACACCCATAATTGGAGCAATGGTTATAGTACAGAAGACCTATATGACCTCGTTTCGGGAACTTATGATGTAACCGTTAACGACGCCAATGGATGCAGTATGGATTCTTCCTTTGTAATTAGCAATTCGGATGCGTTTCATGTAAATGCTTCCGGAGGGGGAACAATAAAGTTGGGGGAAAGTACTGAGTTGTCGGCTGTTGCTACCGGCTCTAATCAAACAACCTTTAGCTGGACTCCAACTCAAACTTTAGAGTGTGCTTCGTGCAACCACAGTGTAGCCAGACCTCTTGAGAATACATTGTTTACGGTTGTAGCCATAGACACCAACGGTTGCATGGCCCAAGACACGGTATCTGTAATTGTGATAGATGATTATAATCTTTTCGCTCCAAATGTATTCACTCCAAATGGTGACGGCAACAATGACGTATTTCAGCTATTTGGCAATCTGGAAAGTATTCACACCATTAGTGTGACCATATTTGACCGCTGGGGTGAAAAAGTATTTGAATCCGAAAACCCACACTTCCAATGGGATGGTATTTATAAAGGCGAATTCCTACAGCCCGGCATTTATCCGTATCTTTTGAAAGTAGTACGTGTAAATGGTCGCAGCGAATCTTTGCAACGAGGCAGCATCACCCTCTTGAAATAACTGCAACGGTTATCTTGTAAGAATCCAGTTAAAAAAATAGATTTGCGCTCCCTAATGGGGGATTAGCTCATCTGGCTAGAGCGCTTGCATGGCATGCAAGAGGTGGTCGGTTCGACTCCGATATCCTCCACAACATTTGAATAAAGCGTCCCGACGGTTTGTCGGGAAGTCGGTCGGTTTGATTACGATATCCTCTAAACTTCTTTTCTGGTTCTCCTGACAGCAGGTGAGAATTTACTTGACAAACGTCTTTTACAAAAAGCTATCAATAGCTAACACATAGCTTTCCAAACCAAAACCTGCGATGATTCCTTTACAAGCACCGCTGATTAGGGAAGTATGGCGAAACTCCTCGCGAGCATAGGGATTACTAATATGCACTTCAATCACTGGTGTTTTGACGGATACCACAGCGTCGCGTATCGCTACGCTGGTATGTGTATATCCTCCGGCATTCAGAATAATGCCGTCATACCCGAAACCAACTTCTTGTATTTTATTGATGAGTTCTCCTTCCACGTTGGACTGATAGGATGTCAGCTGAATTTCGCTGCTGTAAACATCCTTAATCTCCGCGAAAAAATCTTCAAAACTAATATCCCCGTATATTTCTGGCTCCCGCTTTCCTAGCAGATTGAGATTGGGCCCGTTGATGATGATAAGTTTCTTCACAACCAGATTAGGTTACACGTCATAATTCAAGACAATGCCATGACTTTTAGGGTGCGATTGGCAAGTCAATACATATCCCTTGGCAATCTCCCCATCCGTCAGGCTTTCTCGGTCATCCATTTCTACTTTCCCGGAAACCAATTTAGCACGACAAGTGCAACAGGCAGCCACCATACAGGAGTAGGGAGGGTCGTAGCCAGCATCTAAAGCTGCTTCTAGTATTGTTTCTTTTCCGCTCACCTCAAACTCACGTTCCTTGCCGTCGTATATAATCTTCACTTTTGTTTTTCCCTCAAAAGGGACATCACCTATCACTGCAGCACCCACATCGGCAGCCTTTTTATCTTCATCTAATCTCGCAGTAAAATATTCAATATGAATTTGCTCTTTGGAAATTTGTAGCGTCCCCAATGCCTCCTCAATACTCTTCATCATCGGAGTAGGTCCACAGATGAAGAACACCGCTTGCTGAAAGTTCAGATCGGTATTTTCACGCATAAGCCTTAAAGCCATATCCTTGACCATATAGCCGGTATAAGGCCATGCGCTACTAGCCGGTGCATCAAAAATATGAACCAGTTTAAGTCTGTCGGAATGTTGCGCCGAAGCCTCCTCCAGTTTATCCTTAAAAATAATACTGCTCTCATTTCGGTTTCCGTAAAAGAGCGTCACCTTACTTTGAGGTTCTTTTGTTAAGACCGATTTAAGAATGGAGATAATCGGAGTGATGCCGGAACCTCCAGCAAACAATATATAATGCTTTTGATTACTCGCTTCAATAGGAGCGTGGAAATTACCCATCGGCTCCATCACTTCTATTTCAATCCCCGGCTTGAAGTTGTCGTTGATGAAGTTCGACCCCTTCCCTCCTGATACTCTTTTAACCGCAATGGTCAGCGGTTCATTGAGATATGGAGAACTGCAAAACGAATAAGAACGATTTACATGCTCTCCGTTGATGAGTAATTTAAGTGTAGTGTATTGGCCAGGGTGATAAATGTAATGTTGTTTTATCTCTTCAGGCACTTCAAAAGATACCGAAACTGCTTCCGCAATTTCATTCTTTACTCCCGACACCTTGAGTTTATGGAATTTAGACATCAATAGATTTTTGAGGGCGCTAATATAAAAACAGTAAGGGCGATTAGTAAACCGCCCTTACATGATTCTTGTCAATCGAAATAACCTAACAATAATGTTCGAAAATCTTTTTGAGATGTGCCGTGACTGTTTCCGCGCTATTTCCTTCTATTTGGTGGCGCTCAACAAAGTGTACAAGCTTCCCATCTTTGAACAACGCAATACTGGGAGAAGATGCGGGATAAGGCAAGGTATATTCTCTGGCCTTGCTTACTGCTTCTGTATCTACGCCTGCAAAGGCTGAGACCAGTTTCATCGGAAGTTTGGTAGATTCTTTTACTGCCGCTTTGATAGCAGGACGAGCTGAACCGGCTGCACATCCGCAAACAGAGTTAAATACTAAAAGTACTGTACCGCTGTCCGGCTTCAACGCAGTGTCAACATCGGCAGGGGTTAATAATTCTTCAAAACCAACTTGTGCTAAGTCGGCTTTCATCGGTGCTATTAATTCTTGTGGATACATGTTGTTTATTGAGTTTTAATTATTAAAAATGATTAATCGCCTAATTCTGAGTTGGGAGTGCTGAATGTGGTTGCATTTTTACGAAGTACAGTTTTTAATTCCTATTATGTTCCAAACTCAGCATTATAAAAATCCTAATTCCAATTTTGCTTCTTCGCTCATCATCTCCTGATTCCAAGGCGGTTCGAAGACCAATTCTAAGGTTACATCTTTTACCCCTGCTACTGTTTTTGCTTTTTCTTCTACTTCTCCGGGCAGTATTCCTGCCACCGGACAATTGGGTGAAGTGAGGGTCATCACTATCTCTACATTAAAATCAGCCAGAACATTGATTTCGTATATTAAACCCAAATCAAAGATATTAACCGGAATCTCGGGATCGAACACCGTCTTAAGAACTTCGATGATTCCAGTTTGAACCTGTTCTTCAGTAATCACTTCACTCACAGTGGGGCAAATTTAGATGAATTCTATCAAATGAACGTAAATAACCGTTAAACCACCTCTGTTTTGAATTCAGAATTAAAGTGAAACTCAATCTCAGGATTGTTTTCACGCTCCATCTTGAGGAACCACTCCGAAGGGGCGAGATATACCAAGTGCCCGTCTTTATCATGCACAATATTGCTGTGTTTAAAGCGGATAAAATCTTCTAGTTTCTGCTGATTATCAGATCGCAACCAACAGGCCCTCGTCATACTGATCGGTTCAAAACGACAACTGGCAGCGTATTCGTGAAGTAAGCGATATTGAATCACTTCAAATTGCAACTCTCCTACCGCGCCTACAAACCTCCGGTTGCCGGGCTGTTGGGTAAATAACTGTGCTACGCCTTCGTCGGTCAGTTGCGTGATTCCTTTTTCCAACTGCTTGCTTTTCATCGGGTCGGTGTTTACCAGTTCCTTAAATATTTCGGGAGAGAAGGAAGGAATGCCTCTTATCTGGAAATTCTCCCCTTCGGTCAACACGTCGCCAATTTTGAAACTGCCGGTATCATATAGCCCGACCACATCGCCGGGATAGGCTTCATCCACAATGTTTTTGGATTGTGCCATAAAGGTAACGGGTGTACTGAACCGGAATTTTTTATTCAACCGGACATGGTGATAATAGGTATGTCGCTCAAAAGTTCCGCTCACTATCCGCATAAAAGCTATCCGGTCACGGTGCTTAGGGTCCAGGTTGGCATGGATTTTAAAGATAAAGCCAGTCATCTTTTTTTCATCCGGCTCTACAAAGCGCGTATCGGTTTCTCTGCCACGCGGTGTAGGACTAATTTCTAAAAAGGTATCGAGCAATTCTTGTACTCCGAAGTTATTGACCGCAGAGCCAAAGAACACCGGAGCAAGATTTCCCTTCAAATATTCGGCTACGTCAAAAGTATCGTAAACGATTTCCAGCGTCTCCACATCTTCGCGCAGTTGGGTGGCATCTTTCTCGCCGACCATAACATCCAATTCCTGATCGTTAATATCAGTGATATTCAGCACCTCATCCGCTACTTTGGTAGTGCTGGGTTTAAAAAGATTCAGATATTTTTTGTGTAAATTATAAACCCCCTTGAACAAAGTTCCCCGGTTGATAGGCCAGGAAAGCGGGCGCACACGAATCTTCAATTCCTTCTCTATTTCATCCAACAAATCAAACGGGTCGCGTCCCTCGCGGTCTAATTTGTTGATGAACACAATTACTGGCGTTTTCCGCATGGCGCAGACCTCCATCAATCTGCGGGTTTGCACCTCCACTCCTTTCACCGAATCTACGACCATAATGACCGAGTCCACGGCGGTGAGGGTGCGATAGGTATCTTCAGCAAAATCTTTGTGGCCGGGCGTATCGAGAATGTTGATGAGCTTGTCTTTATATTCAAAACTCATAACGGAAGTAGCCACAGATATTCCCCGCTGCTTTTCAATCTCCATAAAATCGCTGGTAGCCGTCTTCTTGATCTTATTGCTCTTCACCGCGCCCGCCGTTTGAATGGCGCCGCCAAAAAGCAATAGCTTTTCGGTCAGCGTGGTTTTGCCCGCATCGGGGTGACTGATAATGCCGAACGTTCTTCGTGTGTTGATTTCCTCCTTTAATCCCATCTCTTTTCTAAAAGGTTGCGAAAATAAGAGAATTGGTTTCTTGATGGTGATGAATGGAGAGTGCTACCTGCCCGTCCGGCAGTGGGAATGCTGAGTAGAACATCCGTCCCAAATCATATAAATCCTGCAGCCGGATATGTAAGTCCCCCCAAAAACTATGTTACGCTCGTTGCAAACTATATAGTTCGTGGCAAAAACCATATAGTTCGGCCCAAAAACTATGTAGGTCTGGGAAAAAACCATGTAGGTCTGTTCAGAAACTATATAGGTTCAGAAAAAAACTATGTGGGTCTGGCTGAAAACTATGTAGGTCTAGGGAAAAACTACATAGGTTCAGGCAAAAACTATGTAGGTCTGTTCAGAAACTATATAGGTTCAGGAAAAAACTATGTAGGTCTGGCCGAAAACTATGTAAGTCTAGGGAAAAACTATATAGGTTCGGGTAAAAACTATGTAGGTCTGCTCAGAAACTACATAGGTTTAGGAAAAAACTACTTAAAAATGGCCGCCTTTTTAACATTTACTTCAGCTCAAAAGATGATTCGGAGCTAAAATCTTAATTTTTAACACTAAAATCATTCAGAACATTCAAAAACCTATCAATTATATGATATCGTCCAATTTTGGTAAAAGACAATCGGAATAGAGTTTTGTTATTTACAATGAAATGAAACATTTACAAACCTAGCTCGTATAAAAATGCAATGATTCTTGACTAAGTTAATTCCAACGCAGTTTAAAAATCAAAAGCAAACCGATATGAAACATCTAAACAAATCTTCTCTAAGCAAAGCAGTTAAATTTGATAAAACCAATCGTTTTAACACCATTCTATGGATGGCCTGCTTTCTGTTGGTAGGGATGTACGCTCATGGGCAATATTCCACTTTCTATTTTAATTCGGCAAGTCCGGCGGATGGACCGAGCGCGCATGCTTCGTACTGTTATTCTAGTACAAGTTTGCCTTACACGTATTGTCAAGGTACTGATATGCCCGCTTACTTTGCCGCAGGCACTCCTCCTAGCTTCAAAGCTTTCAATGCCGCGCAAACACTAAGCGATGCTGCAGTTGTGAACTGGGGAAATAAATTCTTAACCTATTCACTAGGATTGACCGGAGCTATCACCATCACCTTTGATCCTAACTATAAGGCAGATTTCGGAGGACTTACTGTATATAATGTGGATGATTTTGACCGTGATTTTACCATTAATGCGTATGATGTGGAAGGAGGTAATTTGATTGCTACTAAAACCCAGACAGTAGCTGTGGGACAAGCGGTCCCTATTACTATTGACAATGCAAGCCCTGTAGGATTTGTGAAAGTTACGCCTTCAGCTCCTGCCGGTTTCGGCATCAACAATATATTGTTAGCTGAACCATTGTTGTGTAGTATGCCTTCAACTCCTACCATATCCGCTACCAGTTCAGCGATTACAATAGGCGGTTCGACCACATTAAGCATTTCTGCTGGTTCATTAAATGAGGCAACCAGTTGGAAATGGTATTCTGGCAGTTGTGGCGGAACATTAGTTGGCACCGGAACCAGTGTGGATGTTTCGCCTACTCAAACCACCACCTACTTTGCTCGTGGTGAGGGAGGCTGTGTGGTAAATGCTGTCTGCGGAACAAAAACTATTACTGTCAATCCTTTAACGATGACTTGGACTGGTGCAACAAGCAATGATGTGAACAACCCAAGCAATTGGAGTCCGGCAATGGTTCCATCTGGATGTATGAACAATGTGTATATTCCTTCTGTTTCAAGAATGCCATCTTTTGAGGCGACTATGAATATTAGAGATCTTAAATTAGGAAATTCTGTAGCCATCACACTCAATGCGAACGTGAATGTTTGCGGTGATTTAATCGGAGGCGGTAGCACTACTTCCTCCATTAACGGAAATGGATTAATAGTTCTTTCCGGAAACAGAACACAGCAAATTAGCGGAAAAACATCTATCAACTACTTGCGCTTAGACAACGCATCAGGAGCAGTTCTATTGGCCGGCGCTAATGTGGATATAAAAAAGTCTCTGGAGCTTAAGAATGGAGAGTTCGTTGCTTCTACCGGGACCATCACGCTCAAAAGCACCTCTGCAAGCAACCTGGCGATTATAGATAATTTCAGTGCGGGCTATTCAGGAACATTCACTGGTACGATTACAGCAGAAAGAGTTTTTGCAGCCTCCGGCACCTATGATCAGCACTTGATGGGTTCGCCAGTAAACAGGCCCTCTTTAAGTCAATTTGGCGCAAGCGAAAGCGGCTTCGTTGTTCCTACCAATGATTGTGATGAAACCAAGCTGACGATGAAATCTCCTTATGGAACGGTATTTACCTATCATGAAGAAATGGGAACCACTTGTGCTCTGGCAGGTTGGAAAGCGGAAAGTTCGGGAACGGCTGAAAACGGTTTGGGATATTCCGTTCTACAGAAAGGTGCTGGGAAAATCACGCTCACCGGTTCGCCAAATTTGAATAGCTCCTATTCGGTGAATAATTTAACCAACACTGGTTGGATGAACTTTACCAAACAAGGAAATGCCATGTCATCTGGTTGGCACCTACTGGCGAATCCTTATCCTGCCACTATGAATATTACTGAATCGAATGCAGGCTTTGATAATCAAATACAGATTTGGCATTCAGATGGCCCTTATCAAGGTTCTTATCAGGCTGGAACTATTGGAAGTAATGTAGTGGTTGCTCCATTTCAAGGCTTTATGGTCCATAAAACGGATGTAGGAGGAACTGCAGACTTTACCATACACGGATCGGACCGAGTAACTACTGCACAGCGATTCTATAAAGAAGACAAGGAGAATACAATCGAACTCGTTGTGGAAAACGCTACTCAAACACTGCTTGACAAAACGACTGTTGGATATAATCTTGATGCTACTGATGGTTTTGATCCGGCTTTCGATGCCAATAAACTGTCTGGCACTCCAGACCGCCAGTTGATTTATAGCGTGAGTGATACGCAGTGGATGTCTGTAAATATGCTAAAATCTATACAAGAATCTCCAGAAGTACCTGTGCATTTTTATGCGGGGACAGATGGTCAGTTTAATCTCTTGTTTAACGGGGTGAGTAGTTTTGATCCTACTGTTCTGATTATGCTGGAAGATAAAAAGCAACATCTGTTTCATAACATCAGAAGCGGGAATTATGCTTTCTATTCCTCTGTTTCTGATAATCGCGATCGGTTTGTACTTCACTTTACCCCTGCTGCTATTATCCTTTCGGTTCCAGCCACTTGCACGAATAGTGGAAAGTTGATTGCTGAACAACAAGGGGAAGCTGATTGGGACTTTACTATCACCGGATCAAACAACAACAACATTTGTACCGGGAGATTCAACCAGAACTCGGCTATTAATACCAGTCTGGCAAAAGGAGTTTATACTCTTACTTTGAGAAATGACTATAACTATGCGGTGCTCAAGACCTTTACTATTGAAGGAGCAGATACTTTAATCGCCTCCTTTAACCTTTCATCTGAAAACCTGAACACAGGCGAAACTCTTGAACTGACCAGCGAATCTAACAATGCCACAGCTCACAATTGGAGCTTTGGAGATGGAACGGACGATGTTGGCACTACTACTTCACACACCTACAATGAAGAAGGTATCTATACGATTACTTACACCGCCACTAATGCAAGCGGATGCGAAAGCACTGTACAGAAAACAGTGACCGTAACCAAATCAGTGGCAAGTGGAATACAAGAGAAAAAAACAAGCTCAAAAGATATTTTGATCTGGGGGCATGAAAATGAAGTGATAGTTGACTTTACGAAAACACCGAGTGTAAAAGCTACTATTACAATCTTCAATATCCTTGGACAAGAAGTTGTAAGTGTCCGCCACGAGCAGAATAATGTTTTCCGATTACCGGTTAATAATGTTTCCGGGGGTTATGCCATCGTAAAAGTGATGAACCAGAACGAAACTACCATTGCCAGAGTTTACTTAAAGTAACTAAGCTCTCCCCCCATATTCTTAAAAGCGCTGCCCATTTGGGTAGCGCTTTTTTTATGGGCAGTTTACTCTCCTTCTTTTGGCTTCAGCCCCTCTTTAGAACGGATAAAATTATATGGGTCAGTTTTACTCTCATACATTTTTTCTATTTTCGGAAGGAAATCGAACCTCATGAAATCTCTATTCATATCTTTCTTGTTTGCTTTTACCTCCTTGGGCGCCTACGCACAATACTCTTTAATATTTTGTGAAGATGTCAACCCCGAAGGAGTTCCTAAAATGCCGGCGAGCGCCTTTATGGTAAGTGATCGAGGAGGCGTACTTAGGTTTATGGTTCGTGGAGATGAAGAATTAAACATGGACAGTATCAAGTATCAACTGTACTTTATTAATCAAGGCGGCGATGAAGAATTCGTTACAGAGTTTATGCAGAATGTGGAACCGGGATGGAATTATGCTTGGAAAGAAGTAGTCTTTTTTGACCCGGGCAATTATCGGGTCAAGGTTATTGATTCTAAAGATTCTTACCTCACTTCGGCTAATCTTACTATTAAACGTCCTTAAGGTTTCGTCATTTTTTGAACTGTTTTATAATCCCTTACTTTATTCTCTATGAAATATAGTCCGCTCTTTGTTTCCTTACTTTTTGTTTTCTCCTCCATATCCGCTTTTTCACAAGCTAAGAAGGAGCCGGTGAAGGAAAAGAAAAGTTTGTTGGATAAGGTCAGTGAACTACCCGATGTCCTTATTTCGCAAAAAGAAAAGGTGGACACCAATGCGAGCAGATTTATTCAGGACATTTTATCTATAGAAGTACCGCCAATATGGAAAGAAAAAGGTGTCATGCTTTTCAATGACTTAAAACTGAACAAAACGGATAAAGAGCCGTTAAATACTTCATTGCCCTTGCCCGCAAAGAAAATTATTCAAGGCGTTACCATCACGCTGAACTCAATTAAGAAATCTCCGGCTGACAAAAAAGCAATGACCGTTGCGTCTATTAAATCACACTTGGTGGCATTTTATAAAGATGCCGGAACAAAAGTTGATCAGAAGGAGTTGGATGAACAGGTAAATAGCATGATTTCTGCCCCCCAGTCCTTCACAACGTCTCAAGGCAAAACAGGAGATTTATATTTCATCAACGACATTCAAACTCAGCAGTCGAGTTATATCATATTACTCATCGTCCCAGATGCCGTTCCCAACTTCTGCCATTTTGTACAATTCCAGTATTATCGCTTTATCTACGAAACCACCATCCCTGAAGATGTGATGGAATGGAAGACCTTCGTATATCCCGATGAACAAGAAGTCTATGTAAATTTCACTAAGGATATTTTGAAAACATTAGTCATTAATAAATAGTTAGCCTTTATGAATCTCTTAAGCTATTTTGCAAATCACCTGAACTACTATTAATCTATGGACGATATTGTATGCAACATCAATAATGCAGAACCTGATAATTATTGCTCTAAAGCTGCGTTTACTGTTGTAGAAGCGCTAATGTCTCACCCGCTTTCAGGAGTTCATCCCTTTATCAAAGCTGTGGACAAGTTTACAGAAGATGACTTCATCCGACTTAACCATAAAGTTCAAAACGAGGTGAATACCAAGATATATTTGACTGAGCGAGACCTGATTGTCTATTATTCTGTCGTATATTTTGCCTCTATTGCAGTCAATAGCAGCGCGGAAACCCAATGGCTCATCCCGTATTATTCTGGAAAGGAATCTACATTCAATATTCTTAAAGCTCAGGTCACAGATTATGCCAAATCTATTGCCATTCAATTCAATCAGAATTTATCCCATTTGGACGAGTTTATGGAGATAGTCAAAATGATTCCGGTGGAATAAAATCGGCTAAGTACCTTGAATTGAAAGTTGAAAAAATAAGCTGCTGTTTGAAAACCTCTTCATTTTGGTTCAACATAATATTCATCCTGGTATTGGTCTTCCATTTTACCTCGCTGCATGCATCTGGGGACAAAAGAAAAATTTATGATAACAAGCGACATAAAATCGGTATCCAACGCGGTTTCAGTTTTCAAAACGGATTGGCGGTAGATTACATCTATCGAGTCCATTATTTTCAGTTGCAATACCACTATGCCTTTTTTGTGACAAAAAATTGGTCTTTCGAATTGGTATTTCAGCCACAATACAACGAGGTGCAACTGAAAAATGATCGAGAAGACGCCGCATTCTCCAAAGCTTGGGAAGTCGGGTTGAACGGTGGTCTGATGGTGCGCAAAAATATCTTGAAAGACCGGCTAGGCTTTTTCGCCTGCGTCAGTTCGGGGCCGCACTATCTGTCACAGTCTGTGCCTCGACAGGCACATGGCTTTATCTTTTCGGATAATTTTTTTGCAGGGATTAATATAAAGTTGATAAAGATTATGCACCTCGATACGCGCTTTGGTTTACGCCACGTCAGCAATGCAGGTATCAAAAACCCAAACGGTGGCATCAACAATCTGTTTGGCAGCCTAGGGTTGTTCTTTGTTTTATAAAGAGCAAACACTGATTCCTATCATCCAGTTCTTTGCTTTGCACAAAAACATCTAACCTTATACCCTATTTAAATACATAGGCTACTTTGATAAAGGCTATCATACAATAACTAAATAAAAAAAGAAAGATGAAAATTACCTTTCATGGTGCTGCACGCACCGTAACCGGCAGTAAACATTTGTTGGAACTAAAAGATGGGACAAAAATCCTGTTGGACTGTGGCATGTTTCAGGGCAACCCCAAAGAAGCAGACCGCCTGAATCGCGAGTTCGGTTTCAATCCGGCAGAAATAGATGTAGTGCTCCTCTCCCACGCCCACATTGACCATTGTGGCCTCATTCCTCGTTTGGTTAAGGAAGGATTTACCGGAACCGTATATTGTACACCCGCCACCTTCGATTTGGCAAAAATTCTGTTGATGGATTCGGCTCATATCCACGAATCTGACATCCGTTATCTCAACAAAAGAAAAACCGCCAGAGGCGAAAAGCCGCTCACACCGCTGTATACTACCGACGATGTGTATCTCGCACTCAGCCATTTTCAAACCATAGACCGCGACCAGTGGCTGGCACTGAAAGACGGAGTTGAGTTTATGTACAGTAGCGTTGGGCATATTTCAGGAAGTTGTGCTATCAACCTGCGGATAGATGAAAATGGAAAGAAAACCCGGCTAACCTTCAGCGGCGATGTTGGGCGATACGGAGATGATATCCTGCTTTCGCCTGATCCTTTTCCACAGGCAGATTATATCATTCTCGAATCTACCTACGGCGATCGCTTGCACGATAGTTCGCAGCTGACCTCTAACCGGTTGCTCGAAATCATCGTAGATACCTGCTTGAAGAAAAAGGGGAAGCTGATTATACCGGCTTTCAGCGTAGGACGCACACAGGAAATCGTTTATATCCTTAACCGGTTGGAAGTGGAAAAGCAATTACCCAACATTGATTTCTTTGTGGATAGCCCGCTTTCTGCCAAAGCTACCGAAGTGGTGAACCAGCATCCGGAGTGTTTTAATAAAAACCTATTGGAGTATATGAAGAAAGACCCCGAACCTTTTGCATTCAAGCGATTGAAATATATTACTAAGGTAGAAGATTCCATGGCGCTAAATAACCGCCATGAACCGTGTGTAATTATTTCAGCTTCGGGCATGGCCGATGCCGGACGAGTAAAGCACCATATCAAATACGCTATCGAAAACAAAAAGAATACCATTCTGATGGTCGGATACTGCGAACCGAATTCATTAGGTAGAAAGCTCATTGACCGCCACGAAACCGTCACGATTTACGGAGAACCTTTTCGAGTGAAGGCGGAAGTGGAGGTACTGCGCTCATTAAGTGCTCACGGCGATTATGAAGATTTATGTCAGTACCTTTCTTGCCAGAATCCCAAGGAAGTAAAAAAACTTTTTCTCGTACATGGAGAATATAAAGTGCAGCAAAATTTCCAGAACCGCCTAATTAAAAAAGGATTTGCTGAGGTGGAGATACCGGAAATACACCAAACATTTTTTATTTGATTGAATGAATGAGTTGAGCTAAGTAAATATGAACGTCAAACAACGGATTCATCAGGTCTCATCACCTTAGAGGTGGGCGAGCACACGGCGCTCTTCATCTTACTCACCAAACAAGGAATAGTTCAGCGCAAGGGCGACGGCAACCCGGGACATACACACCCTGCCACTAATGCATGGTGTTCGAGCGATGGACATTCTGAAGCCTTGATGATGACGATACCGGAGGATACTTTTAATTATATTCATGTTTACCCTCGCCCAAATATCATCGGAACTGAATGTAGGCTGACGACTATCTTTCAGGCAAAGGATGATCTAGACTATTCATTCCGTGTCGTATATGGTTCCGATTCAGAAGGACCGCCAAGTGAATTGGCCGAAATCCTAATCAACGCCGTAAAGATTACCGAGGGTTGGTACCAGCGTCAGATCAATGAAAATACCCCGGCAGAAAAAAAGTGGTGCCAGGTTTGGAAATAGTCTGCTGATGGTTCTGATTCCATAAAAATGCCCCTTCCGATAAATGGAAGAGGCTGTATATAGAGAGCGAACAAAAGATTAACGCATGGCTAAGTATTGGTTTAACTCCCGCGCGCTGCTCGAAAAGGTGAATGCGTTGTTCACCAGATAATAACGCTGCGGATCCACGGTTTTGGGGTAAGCCATCTTGGCAATATCCAACCGAGAGCTGTCGAAGTAGAATAAATCCATCAGTTCCAGCACCTGAGCAGTCGTGAAGTAGTTGTACGCCATAGCCTGACGAAAGATGGAGAGTTTAGTACTCTCAAAAGATGCGTGGTAAATAGTTTGATGCAAACCGGCAAAGTCTCGGGAAGTCATGGGTACAGGTACGCAAACCGGAACCGGTGCAGGACAAACAGAGCGAACATGCAATACCGGCTTAAAGTATTGTGGATGGCTGTATGTCCTTTCATTTCCTTGACGAGCTAAAGGGCGATATACATTTTCCTGACGGCTGTCGTGTCCGACCCTTCCATTGTTTCCAGCAAAGGCGAATTGCACAAAGGCAATAAAGGCGGCGATGATTATTTTCTTTTTCATAGTTGGTTTCTCCTGTTGCTATTTTAGTGAATGAATATGTTCTTAAGATGAAACCAAGACGTGAAAGTTTAATTCATAGAAAAAGATTGTTTGTGAAAATATGTAAAGCAAAAGTTGCTCCTTGACCCAAACCGGCTTAAAGTATAAGGACTTCTCCGTTGAATAGTTATGCCTGTGGTTTAACATAAAATGGAGCGTTCGTTAGGTAACAAATGCCTAACTTAGTTTCGGCTAACAGGACTTAGGTTCTGGCGTCCAGTTTTGTTGAATAACAAAATCAGTTGCATTAGAATGGTAAATTATTGTTCACTTTCCTAAATCTAAATTTATGAAATGGTTATCAGACTTGTGGCATTTGCCGATGCTTTGGGACATTATTGTTCCAGTAATAGTGGTGTTTCTTTTCGTCGCATTTCTTTTGTGGGAATCCAGATTGCCACCTGAAAAGAAGATGCTACGAAGGTTTCGGAGAAAAATAAAGCAAGACCCTCCTCAGAATTAAGGTGATTATAGGAAGGAGGTAACGTCGGCAATCTTGTAGCTTCCATTCACTTCAAGAAACCCGAAAAACTTGCGGTCTATCCGTTTGGGAGAGATGAATAAAACCTCTACCACGGGCATGCTGCGGCCATCAGGTTGAGCCATTTCAAAAGTGCGGGTATAATCTCTGGTTTCAATCCCACTGTTCCACTTATTAAAAACATAAGCGGTAGTTCTGATAACTGTTTTGTCGTGATTGTTTTTATAGCTAAACACATCATTTCCAAAACGTCTTTCATCGGGGCCTCGGTAAACAATTTCGGAAGCCAAGCGCTCGTAATCTTTCTTTTCGCAGGCATCAAAAACATTATCGAGAATCGAAGACAATATCGGTATCAAAGAAGTATCGGCATGAGGCAGGGTTGTTGTATTCGATGACTGAAAAGAGGTATGGGTAGAATCCACAGCAACCGCTGCGGGATCCTCTTTTTTATTACATGATTTGCATGACGGCAAAGTGAACAGCAAAAACAAACCAGCAGAGAATAAAGACAGCAAAAACATCCTATAATTCATGCGCCGAATATAGAGGTCTTTTTATTGCAAGCGAATTTTCAACATCTGCTGTGTTCGTGAGCTGATCTTGAAGCGCTCATCCAATCGGTAACCTGCCACCCATACAATTTTCTTGTCTGACTCAATAACCCAAATATTTTCCTTTTCGTTCAAAGGAACTTTCTCATCCGTCAGAAACTTCTTGAGCTTCTTCTTTTTCATCTTCATTCCGAAGGGATAGAAGTAATCGCCGGGTTTCCACCGGCGGACAATGAGCGGAAAGTAAGCTTACCCATATCAATATGCACCACGTTTGAAGTAGTAGCCAATTTCAATTCTGATGGCGGACTATTGATTTCAATTCGCTCCATCAACAACTTCTTTTCGCCCAAACTCACCTCTACATCCTGGTCATCTATCAAGCGGATGGTGAAATCCTGCTCGGGTAATCGGGTGAGGATAAAGAATCGGCGGTCTTTAATCACACGTGCGGTACTGGTTAGGAACTGCTTCCCGGGTATGTCGTCAAGATTTGTGAGCATGTCGTTCACTTGCGCAGCATTGAAACCATAATCTTTCAAGTACTCGTAAAGAACCGTCGAAATATTCTTGGTTTTCTTCAGTTTCAAAATAGGAATATAGATATCGTTCCTTCGCGGAATAAATAGTTGAGCGGATGATTTACTTACCGACCGGTTATATAACGCTTCCAGTTCTGACCATACCGCAATCTTCTCTGAAATGGTTTTCTCTAAAGACGGATTGATTTCTTTCATCAAGGGGATAAGGTGATGGCGGATTTTGTTCCGCATATATTTATCCTCTGCGTTCGAGCTATCCTCTCTGTATGCTAATTGGTACTCCTTCATGTACGATTCTATCTCTTCTCTGGAAGCAAACAAAATCGGACGAACGACATTTCCCTGTCGAACAGGTATGCCGCGCAAGCCGCGAATACCGGTGCCCTTAATCAGGTTGTAGAAAATGGTTTCTATGTTGTCATTCAATTGATGTGCTGTGGCAACCAGTTGAAAGTCCTTTTCCTTTCTTAAGTCTTCAAACCATTCATAGCGCAGTTGTCGCGCGGCTAATTGTATGGATAGCTTGTTTTCCTCAGAATACTCTTTCGTATTAAATCGCTTGACAAAAACCACTACCGAATATTTTTCTGCTAATCTCTTTACAAATGATTCGTCTTCGTCAGACTCTATTCCCCTTAATTGAAAATTGCAGTGCGCTATGACAAACGGAAATTCAGCTTGGTGAAACAAATCACACATCACAACAGAATCCACGCCACCGCTCACCGCCAGAATAGTTTTCTTCTTTCGGCTCGCCATTCGATTATCGGCGTTAAACTCCTGAAATTTTTGCAGCAACGATTTATTCTTGTTCATGCTCGATAGATTCCAAAGCCTCTTGTAATTCACGGAGCGTCTTTTTCTCTGACGCCGCCTCCGATTGTTTCATTCCCAACCGATACACTTCGACAGCACGCTTCCTATTATCCATCTCTTCATGCAACTTTCCCAGTTGATAGTAAGTAGGAATGTATGTGGGTGTTTGGTGAAGAATAAGTTCGAATAAACGAATGGATTCTTCTTTGTTGCTGCTCATATACTCCAAAGCAATGGCAAACTTGAGAAAGGTATCGCCGGGACTGGCCTGTTCCATTTCCTTCAATTTTTCGAGGCGATTTATCATGGGTTTGTAGATAGAATTACGTTTTGATAGTTGGTAAACTTACATACTTTCGCACGTCAATTTTAAAATAATAATCATGAAGATATTAGTTCCGATAGCAAAAGTACCCGACACCACCTCCAAAATCACCTTCATCGAAAATAACACCAAATTCAATCCGGATGGAGTTACGTTCATTATGAACCCAACGGACGAATGGTATGCACTGGTTCGCGCCATCGAGCTGAAAGAAAAGCAAGGCGGCGAAGTAGTGGTCATTCACGTAGGTGGCGCAGATTCTGAGCAGGTGATTCGCAAAGCCTTGGCCATCGGCGCTGATAGAGCAGTTCGGATAGATGCAGAGCCTACCGATGCGTACTTTGTAGCTTCTCAAATTGCAGCACATGCCAAGAACGAAAACTACGATTTGATTATCACAGGCAAAGAAACCATTGACTACAATTCTTTTGAGATAACCGGCATGATTGCCGAGTTTCTGGATTTACCCTGTGTTATATTAGCTGCAAACCTCCAGGTGGAAAACGGTGTAGCCACCATCAAGCGCGAAATAGAAGGCGGAACGGAAACAGTTGAAGTCAAACTTCCTTTGGTTTTGGGGGCGCTGAAAGATTTAGCCGAAGCGAGGATTCCGAATATGAAAGGAATCATGGGAGCCAGAAGCAAACCTTTAGCGGTGGTACCTGCTGAAGCAACAGACAAATTAACCACCATGGTGAATTATTCTCTGCCTAGTAAGGAAAAGCAGGTGAAAATGATATCGCCGGACAATGTAGCCGAACTGGTCAAGTTGCTACACGAAGAAGCGAAAGTCATTTAATTAGAAATCAATAATCAATAGCAATGAGTGTATTAAGTTTTGTAGAAGTATCGGAAGGAAAAATAAAAAGCCTCGGTGGAAGCCGCTTATTATGGCTCTAAGTCAGCAGAAGCCATGGGAACAGATTCTATAGCGGTCGTGTTGGGCGAGGCATCAACGGATGTATTAGCAACGCTCGGCCAAGTGGGCGTGAAGAAGGTGCTTCATGCCAACGATGCTCGGTTCAATAATTTTGACTCCAAAGCATTTACTAAAGCAGTAGCCGAAGCCGTGAACACATCGGGCGCTACCTTGGTAGTTTCTTCTTTCAACCAAAATGGAAAGCTTCTGGCCTCGCGCCTAAGTGTGAAACTGAAGGCGGGCTATGTGCCCGGTGCGGTAGATTTGCCTAAAGCAGAAGGAAATAGTTTGACGGCGCGCAAGAACGTCTTCTCTGGCAAAGCTTCTGCGTTTTACCAAATGACGACTGAGAAGAAAGTAATTTCTGTCAATCCTAATTCACTTTCGCCGGTGAGAGGAACCGGAGTCGCCAGTGTCGAAACTTTTACTCCCACAGTGACAGATGCAGACTTTTCAGTTCAAGTAAAATCAGTTGACCGCGTTGTAGGAAAGGTGCCGTTGAGCGAAGCAGAGATTGTCGTTTCTGCCGGACGCGGATTGAAAGGCCCGGAAAACTGGGGGATGATTGAAGAACTGGCTAACGAGTTAGGCGCTGCTACGGCCTGCTCTCGTCCGGTGTCGGATGTGGACTGGCGTCCGCACAGTGAACACGTGGGACAAACCGGTTTAACCGTACGCCCCAACCTATACATTGCTATCGGTATTTCGGGAGCAATCCAACATCTGGCAGGTGTGAACGGATCTAAAGTGATGGTCGTGATCAACACCGATGCCGAAGCACCTTTCTTCAAAGTAGCCGATTATGGAATCGTGGGCGATGCCTTTCAGGTAGTGCCTAAACTGATTGAAGAAATCAAGAAGTTTAAAGCCGCTCACTAATCATGAATCGGTTATATGATATGAATGACCCTTTACCATACCTGTCATTTTTATTTACGAAAAATCGCTGTACATTTCGCCTTTCAATAATTCATGGACAAGATTGAACTGGAAATAATTGCGCTGTCACACAGCGTTACTCAGTCTCACTCTTTCGCAGTGGTGTTGGGCGAAGTGGGTGGCAGCCGAAGGCTTCCTATTGTCATTGGAGGGTTTGAAGCACAGGCCATCGCGGTGGCGCTGGAGAACATGCACCCTTCGCGTCCGCTCACTCATGACCTAATGAAAACCGTCTGCGACACTTTTGACATCGTATTGGATCATATCCATATCACCAAACTGGTAGACGGAGTGTTTTACTCCAACCTAGTTTGCAAACGCGGTGCTGAAACCTTTGAGATAGATTCCAGAACATCTGATGCTTTGGCGCTTGCCGTCCGATATGATGCCTCTATATACATCGAAGAAAGTATCCTGAACGAAGCTGGCGTAGAGGCCGATCCTAACGAAGATATTCCTATAGCCTCCGGCGAGGAGAAAGAGACCTCTGCTCCTGGTGGTCCCAGACCTTCGGCAAACTATGCCGAGATGTCGGTAGCCGACCTGAACGCCGCCTTGAAAACGGCCATAGAAAATGAAGACTACGAAATGGCTGCGCGCATCCGCGATGAATTGAATAAGAAAAAGTAGTAGCCCCCTAACCCCCAAAGGGGGAACCGGTGTAGTCTTTATTATTAAACTTCTCTTAATTCGGCTGTCTTTATTCCCCCTTGGGGGTTAGGGGGCTTTCACCCACATCTTCCTCACCGCCGCTCCATTCATCTTCACCTCTACAAAGTAAACACCCGACGCAAAGCTGCTGACATCTATTGGTGAAGCAAAGTTTTGTTCGCTCAGCCTTCTTCCGTTCATATCAAATATCGAAACAGCCCCAAGACTCCCGAAGGGGACTTTACCTGTGATTTGGATGAAGAGTTGAGCGGTGGCGGGGTTAGGGTAAATATGTATCGAAGAGTTTGCTGCTAATTCACTGACACCGCTAATGACAACAGAGCTGGACGTAGCGGCACATCCATTTATATCCGTTATCCCCAGACTATACTCTCCGGGTTCAGCGGCAACATACACGGAGGTGGTCGCGCCGGGAATCTTTTCCCCGTTCAGATACCATTGATAGCTCGCTGCACTAAAGGAAGACATCGTATCTCCCTGAAGAACGATGGAAACCGAAGATACCGGATACACGGCCACCCCCTTTCTATCAGAAACAAGGGAGCATCCGTTCGATGCGGTCACGCTCACCCAATAATTTCCCGCAAGGCTGGTAGTAGTACAACTCGCTGTTCCTCCATTGTTCCATTGGTAGGCAACAAAAGTGTCGGGCGCACAAATCTCCATCATATTTCCGGAGCAAATGATGGTGTCATCGCCGAGGCTGACAGGCGCGGTGGTGAAGGATGAAATGGAAATCGAATCGCGATACGCGCCACAAAGGTTGCTCACCTCCAACCAAAAGAGGCCATTCGAGGCATTGATGAAGGTGCTGTCTGTGGTATTATCCTGCCAAAGGAAATTTCCCGATGGAACCGGAGCCGGTCGAAGCGTCAGCGAGGCGCCGTTGCAAATCAGGGTGTCGCCGCCCAAGCTGAACGGAGCAACTTCACTTTGGAAAGTGAGGTTCACCGAATCCCTGCCGGTGCCACATTCATTGATAACCTGTACCCAATACAGACCGGTGGCGCTGGCCGAAACAGTCGCCGCTGTGCTATTATCCTGCCAAAGATAATTGGAAGGTACGCCGCCAGTAAGGATAGGCAGAAGCGCATGAGCCGTTGTGCTGCATAATATCGTATCGCTGCCCAAAGAGACAACCGGTGCCAAAAGCTGTTGGACCTTTATTGAATCTCTGCTTGCCCCACATTCATTGCCAGCTTGTATCCAATAAAGCCCCGAACTGTCGGCCATTGAAGTTGAGTCGGTGCTGTTGTCCTGCCACAGAAAACTTAAAGGCTTACCGCCATTGAGCAAGGGAATAAGCGGGTAAGCAGATCCGTTACATATCAACGTGTCATTCCCTAAGGCTACCAAGGGGGCAAACTTCTGTGTGATATTGATAGAATCTCTACCGGTACATACTCCTTGTTTCATCGAGAGCCAATACAATCCGGGAGCACTCACCCTTAGCGAACTAGCGGTGCTGCTATCATTCCACAAATAAGTAGCACCGGGTGTCGAATCTCGAAGCAGAAGCGATTGTCCGTTGCAAATCGCGGTATCATTTCCCAAACTGAAGCTAAGGTCGGTTGGACTGCCGAAATAAACATCATCAATGCCCAAATCTGTCCAGCCCTGACCGCGGCGGCTCTCGATGCGCAGATCTGCGGTGGTGTCTGAACCGGATTGCCAAGTAGTGCACAACTGTTTCCATTGCGGACAACAAGGAACGGTGATGAGTCCCAAATCAAGTTCCACCATATCCACCCCGTTGATACGCAGGCCCACCAGCGGCGCGCCTCCGCTGACGCAATTATTGTTCCGCGACAGGTCGCGCACCCAGCTCGAAAAAACATACGTGGTGTTTGGTGTTACGGCAATCAGGTTCTCCTTGCCGGTTGGCAAATTCGGATTGTAAGGTTTCCAAGCGGTGGCCGGAGTAGCGACACTTGCACTAGGGCCGGTATCGAACCAGAGATAATTTCCGTTGCTATTGCCGGAAGTATGGTCATATTGAGGGGTAAAGGTACAAGCACCAAAATTGCGCGACGCAGTGATCATGTATGTTCCATAGCCTACCGGTGTAGGCCAATAGGTATTATCTGTTTGAAAGCCCGGAGGCACGGTGGAAAATGTATCGGCGAAGTTGGAATTGTAAGCAGCCAACAGGTTGATGCCGCTGGTGCAGCATTGTCCATACGCACTGGTGTAGCCTATGGCAAACCATAGTCCTAACAAACTTAAAGTGTAAAATCTCTTGCTCAATGATGTACTTTGAAAGCTAAAAATAAAAAAGCCTCCCACAATGCTGAATGATGAACGCTGAGTGCTGAGTTGAAACGCTGCCCTGCGAAAGGGCTTTGTATTGACAAGGGGTCATGACACAAAGTTACAACAAGGGGTCATGACCCCTTGCTGCAAAAGGGCTTCTGATGGAGTTTGGTAAAACTTACGACGCCGGTACCGCGCGATAGGGTCGCAAACAAGACTGGCGCCGAAATCATTCACGGCATACACACTGACAGTGTATTTGAATTGAGACGTGAAGCCTGAAAGCGTCGTCTTGCGATGGGTATCGGTTTTGAAGGCTACAATTTCCGCCGCTGCTGCGGTGGGTGTTCGTTTTACCAAGCACCTTTGGATGGTTAGTGATAACACTGGCCCGGACGCAAAGCGTATTTGCACAGGCGCTGTGCAAATGTGCATGACCTCTTTGCAAACTTGCATCACCCTTTGCAAACGTGCATGGCTGCTTTGCAAATTTGCATCACCCTTTTCATTTGCTTGCCCTCTTTGCAAACTTGCATGAGTCTTTTGCAAACTTGCTTGCCTTCTTTGCAAACTTGCTTGCCCTCCATGCAAACTTGCATGAGCCTTTTTGCAATTTGCATGGCCTCTGTGCAAATTTGCTTTTGAGGCCGGAATGGATAAAGAAGGCTGATTTGGGTTCATTTTGAGGCTTTTTTGGGCTTTTTACCACTTTTCAAAAATATAAGCAAACCTAAGCCCCGAAGCATTACCCAAAAATGGGGAATTGTCATAATAGTGTCATTTTTTTGGGGGGTAGGCGCGATTCCATCCCTCAAAGGGATGGAATCGCTGAAAGAAGTTATACTTTCAAACCTGAAAATTCATTTCATATAAAACCAAATCCTATGAAACACATTTACCTCCTGTTCATCATTCTTTCATCCGCTTCCTTGGCACATAGCCAATGCACTGCCGACATCCGCATCAACTCCAATGGCCGAGGCGGATATACTTTCGATACGCTTAGTGTCAATAGCCCCGATGCCGTCGCCACCTTCCTCCTCACGGTGGGCAACGACACTTTATTGCTTGACACCAACACCTTGCAGTCGTCCTACAACTTCGACACCAACAGCACCTATCGAATTTGTATGCACCTGATGGATACGGTGACGCTCTGCGAATCGGACACTTGCAAAGATTTTGTGGTGGAGGATGCCGAGTATCATAAGTTGTTGGAGGAGGTGAATGAATGGTCTTTGGCTAACTATATCTGCTTAGTGAGAAGGGAGCCAACGGTGATTACATCCCGGTCATCATGTTCAAATTCGTCCAACGATTACCCCGCGAGGATATTTTCACAGAATGACACAATAATTGATTCTCTACCGTATAAAATAATCATAACCGATGGAGGTTATTTTGGCAGTCAACCGTGTGTGTTCGGATATATGAGAGAAGATACCGTGCTGCGTAGAGTTTATTTCAGGGATGATTATGATACCACAGAATCACTTTTGTATGATTTCTCGCTGAAAGTGAAGGATACGATTTCTCTTCGCTTTAAACGCTCATCCCTTGCATATTACCCCAACGGGACTTATCGGGTGGATTCTATCAAGTCCTTTACTATCTTTTCTATTCAGTACAGAACGTTTTTTCTTCGCAACCATAATGCGCCATATTCAAGGACATTGGTTTGGCTTGAAGGTACCGGTCATTTAGGAAATCCGGTTATTACTTATGTCAGAAATGATGGATCATGTGGCGGCGGTTTGTGTAACGAAGGCCCTTTCTACGAAATCTCTGCACGGGATTATGGCTCAGAAGTTCTTTGCTTCAGCCACAACCAAAAGGTGTACTTTAATGATTGCTCCTATCAGCAAGCTGTGCTAATTTGGGACAACTGTTTCCATTTTGTTGACTCATGCAATTACGGTTCAGCTTGCGGAGCCATCCATGAAATCGGCTCGCTCAAATCATTAGACATTTCACCTAATCCTTCGGATGGAAAAATCACTTTGCAGTTTGATGTATCCGAAAGTTCAGAGTTTGAAATCATCCTTCATGCTTTGGATGGCAGAACAGTTTCCGGCAATTATAATCTCGGAAGATTAAGCGCGGGCTTGCAGTCTCGGTCCCTCAACTTTGCGCATCTTCCCGCTGGTCTTTACTTGCTTGAATGCCGCAACCAAGAAGGCTCGGTGTTTAAGAAGTTGGTGGTTAATTAAGTACTGAGTTATGAATGCTGAGTGCTGAAAGAAATACAAATACAGTTTCACGCAGAGTACGCGGAGGTTATCGCAGAGAACGCAAAGAGATTGGCCGTCTTTCCTTTGCGCGCTCTGCGCGGTATTTTCTTTGCGGCCTCTGCGTGAAACAGATTCAGCCCTCAGCAACCCAACTCACAATTGCCGAATAACCTTATGTTTGTTTTATAACCACTCCACATGGAAAGATTCACCGGTCTTATAGGCGTTGTACTTATCTTGGGCATTGCCTACGCGCTTTCAAACAATCGCAAAGCCATTAACTATCGGCTAGTGTTCAGCGGCCTGGCCTTGCAACTTTCTTTGGCTTTGTTTATTCTAAAAACTCCGGTCGGGCAAAGCGTCTTTGGCTGGACGGGCGGCAAGATCAAACGACTGCTGGAACTGGCCGATAAAGGTGGCGAGTTTGTGTTTGGGGGTTTGATGCGGCCCGATTTGCTGCATCCTATCTTCGGCGATCACTATAGTTTTCTATTCATGTTCCGCATCATGCCTACCATCATTTTTGTGGCCGTGTTGGTCAGCATTGCCTATCATATCGGATTGATGCAAGTCATCGTTTCGTTCATCGCGCGCGGGGTTCATTCCCTGATGCGGGTGTCGGGCAGCGAGGCGCTGAGCAATGTGGCTTCGGCTTTTGTCGGGCAGGTAGAAGCGCAGATAATGATTAAGCCCTACATTTCGTCCATGACGATGAGCGAACTGCTGGCCTCGATGAGCGGCAGTATGGCTTGTATAGCCGGAGGGGTGATGGCGGTGTATATTGCGATGGGGGTGCCGGCGCCTTATCTGCTGGCGGCGAGCATCATGGCCGCACCGGCCTCGCTGGTGATCGCAAAGATTGTTTGGCCCGAAACGGAAGAGTCGGCTACGAAAGGCGCGGTGAAACTGGAAGTACATAAAACCCATGCCAACGTGCTGGATGCTATTGCGCACGGTGCTTCGGATGGATTGAAAATCTCGCTGAACGTCATCGCTATGCTGATTGGATTTATTGCGCTGATCGCACTGGCCGATGCCATCCTGATTAAAGTTGGGTTGATGCTTTCCGCCACCGGTCTAGACCTCAGCCCGATTGGCATCAACCTCGCCAACTTTACGCTCGATTCTATCTTCGGTGCCGTCTTCTCTCTCTTTGCTTGGGCGATGGGTGTGCCGGGACATGAGATAAAAACAGTAGGGGCACTGCTCGGCACCAAGATGGTCATCAATGAATTTGTGGCCTATGCCAACCTGACTCCTTTAATCGCGGCACATACACTTTCGCCGAAGGCGATTGTGATTGCCAGTTTTGCGCTCTGCGGCTTTGCCAACTTTGGTTCTATTGCTATTCAGGTAGGCGGCATCGGCGAGCTGGCACCGGACCGGCGCAAGGACCTTGCCCGCTTGGGTTTCAAAGCCTTGATTTGCGGCACACTGGCTTCTTATCTATCGGCCACCATCGCCGGAATCCTGACCTAAGCCGGTTCCGAAGGGGGATAGCAGGCTTGGTATAATCGAATGACTTCTTTTGCTTCTTTCACGTCATGCACCCGCAGGATGTTGGCTCCATTCGTCAGCGCTATGGTATGAAGCGCAGTTGTTCCGTTCAAAGCTGATTCGGGATGGATACCCAATGGTTTGCAGATCATAGCCTTGCGCGAAAGCCCCACCATCAAGGGCAGATTCATGTCAAGAAATGAATCCAGATGGCGCAGCAAAGTATAGTTGTGTTCCACTGTTTTCCCGAAACCAAAGCCGGGGTCTATCACCAAGTCGGTCAATCCGGCTTTCTGACATTGCTCCACTTGTTTAGCTAGAAAGGCTTTCACTTCTTGAACCACCTGCTCATATTGTGGGTTCTCCTGCATATCTACCGGGTTGCCTTTTTTGTGCATGATGATAAAGGCCGCTTTATGTCTGGCAGCTATCTTTATGATCTCGGGTTCATAAGTTCCTCCCGAAATATCGTTGATGATATGTGCGCCAATCTGCAAGGCCTCTTCTGCCACTTTTGCATGAATCGTATCTATCGAAATAATCGCTTCGGAAAACCGGTACCTGATTTGGCGCAAGACGGGAATCACCCGCTCTAACTCCTCTTCCACAGAAATAATTTCTGCCCCCGGTCGCGAACTCATCCCGCCTAGATCAATAATCTCAGCCCCTTCGCGAAGCATCCGCTCGGTTTGGTTCAAAGCATGCTCGCCTGCCCTGCTCTTGCCCCCATCATAAAGGGAATCGGGGCTAAGGTTCAGAATCCCCATGATCAAAGGAGTGTGGAAATCAAGACTTCTATCACGGCATTTCAATCGCATTTGTCAATGTTTATTAAACGGTTACGGAAATATCTTTTCTTATCTATTTTTGGGGCGATGGCTCAAAAAACTTGTTCACGGTTCAATCAGCACGCCGCGAAAATAAAAGTCTTGAGGTTTGTAAGAAATCCAGCAGTCAATAAATCAAAAACATGACGGTATATACCATTTTCTCTATCGTAGCTGCGGCGGCCCTCGCGCTCGGCATTCTTCGCTTCTTCGTCAAGAAGCCGACCAATATCTACGTCACCTTCCTTCAAGATTTTATTGGTGTGTTCTTCATCTTCTCCGGCTTCGTCAAGGCCGTTGACCCGCTGGGAACCAGTTTCAAAATGCACGAATACTTTGAGGCTTTTGCTCAAGAAGGCTTCCGCCCGCTTTGGGAATTTCTGACAGGCTTCTCTACTGCGTTTGCTATCCTGATGATCGCCGCAGAACTCTTCTTTGGTTTCATGTTGCTTCTGGGATGGAAAACCAGATGGACCGTTGGCTTCATCTGGCTGCTCACTCTGTTCTTCACCTTCCTGACGGGCTATACCTACCTGTCCGGCTATTGCATCACGCCCAAGTTTATCCTGTCGGCTGCTTTTGTGTTTGGATTATTAGCCCTGATTGTGTTTCCCAAAACAATGGGTAAAAAAATCACCATCCTGGGGCCCTCAGTACTGCTTCTAGTAATTCTGTGTGGTATGTTTATGAGCGACTCTTCGGCTGCTTGTTCTTTTACCGAAACAAAGATGAAGGTAACGGACTGTGGCTGCTTTGGCGACTTCATCAAGCTGAAACCCTGGGAGACTTTCTATAAAGACATCATCCTCGACCTCATGATTCTGGTACTGGTTCTCACGCCTCATTTGATTAGCGAAGCGCTGAGCACCACTTTCAGAAATATTGCCGCAGGAATCATCGGCGGTCTCGCTCTGCTGTTCTGTCTTTACAACGTATATTGGAACGAACCGGTACTTGATTTCCGTCCTTATGCCGTGGGCAATAATATTCCTGAATTGAGAACGGAAAAGAAGCCCGCCAAAGTCGAGATGATCTTTGTTTACCGAAGCAACAAGACCGGCGAGGCAAAAGAGTTTTCTTATGATGATGTGATGAAAGGTAAAATGGATTATGCCGAATATGACAGCATGATTGAGCGTAAAGACAAAGTGCTTGATCCCGGCATACCGGCAAAGATTACCAATCTGCGAATTGAAAATGATGAGGGCACCGATATTACGGACGAGCTTTTTGCAGAGCCGGGCTATTCCTTCATGGTAGTGGCCTACAACCTGCATAAGACCAATGAACCGGCTTTTCAAAAGCTCAACGAGATTGCAGCGGGCAGCGGACAGGTCGGGGCAAAGTTCTTTGCCGTAACGGTGAACGATGGCAAGGTGGAAGATTTCCGCCACCGGAACCAAACTGCTTACCCTTTCTACCACGCCGACGAAACCCCCTTGAAGACAATTATCCGCTCGAACCCCGGTTTGGTGTTATTGAAGAACGGAACAGTGGTGGGTAAATGGCATTACCGCCACCTGCCTTCTTGGGAAGATTTGAAGAAGGAATATTTTTCAAATAAGTAAATGACAATCCTCCGCTTCATCCTCCGGCGATTCTTCAACGGGCTGCTCGTTATGGTTGGCGTGGTCTTTGTCATCTTCTTTTTATTCAACGTTCTCCCCGTCAATTCGGCGCGGATGACCATGGGGCAGCGGGCAGATGCTTCTTCAGTTGCCGCCGTAGAAAAAGAGTTTCGCTTGAACCTGCCCTGGCAAGAACGGTTGCTGCTTTATTTCAACGACCTGTCGCCTATATCGCTGCATCATTTATCTAACGAGAGTTCCCCTTCATATCTCAAAGCCAGCGAGGTTCCTTATACAAAACTTCTTACGGTTCGGTCGTTATCGCTGGTAATGAAGACCCCCTATTTAGGTAAGTCCTTTCAAACCAGAAAAAAGGTGAGCGAGATATTAGGCGAGAAAGTATATCCCACCTTTGTATTGGCTCTTTCGGCCATGTTGCTCGCCACGATATTGGGAATTGTACTGGGCGTCTTTGCTGCCATCCGCCAATACAGCTTTTGGGATAACTCCATACTCGTGCTTTCTACCTTTGGTATTTCACAGCCCTCCTATTTCTCCGGTATCGTGATCGCTATGGTCTTTGGCTATTACCTCAGCGACTGGACGCATCTGAATGTGCGTGGTTCGCTGATAGACCTGAACTATGACGGCGAAGTAATCACCTTATGGAAAAATCTCTGGCTACCGATGTTCGCGCTTGGCATTCGACCGATAGCGATTATCACCCAACTGACCCGAAGTTCCATGCTTTCGATGTCATGAAGTAAGGACTATATGCGCACGGCCCGCGCCAAGGGGCTTGGTTATTACACCATTATTTTCAAACACGGTTTGCGAAACGCCATGAATCCGGTGGTCACTTCCATCTCGGGTTGGCTGGCAGCTTTGCTCACGGGTGCCTTCTTTATAGAAAAGGTATTTGATTATAAAGGCCTCGGACTACAAACCATCGAGTCGCTCCTCTCCTTCGACTTTCCGGTGGTCATGGGTTCCGTGCTTTTGGTAGCCTTCGTTTTTGTAGTGATGAATATCTTCACCGACATACTCTATTCGCTGCTCGATCCGCGAGTGGCTGTGTGACAATCAATTTAATAATGCTGAATGGAAATCCGGTAGCCGCAGAGATTAAAAAGAAAACTTAGCGCCCACCATACCGTTGATGCCATAGCTTTGGTATTGGTTCCATCTTTGGTAGCGAATGTTGGCAATGTTGTTAAGGTTGCCGAAAAAGGAAAAGGACTTGGTGAGTATGTATTCTAAACTCAGGTTTAAATCTGCGGTGCCTTTCACTTTCTTTTCGCCTCCATCTTCGATAGAGAGCTTAGCGTAGGTATGACTGGTGGCAAACAAATCCAATCCGACAACAATCTTGTTTTTCCAAACGTAATTGGCGCGAAGTGTGAAACGGAAGTTGGGCTGATGCCAAGGTCTAGTCTCCGTTTTCATTTGATAAAACTGATAGTCGGCTACCGCCAACAGGCGCAGCCATTCTTTGATGTTATATCCGGCTTCTCCGTGAAATCCAAGCGTGCGCATATTAGCCTCATAAATCATCACGAACCGTTTCATGTCCATGGTGTCATTTACATATAAAGGCAAGTTCTTGATCCTGTTCAGATCAAAACCCAGTTTATAATTGAACTTATCAATCGTTCCTTTAATTCCGGCGGTGAAATGATCTATGGTTGAATTGCGAATGGAAATACTGTTCTGAACAAAATTATTATCCGTCGCAAAAGCATTTAAAGAGTTTTTCTGATAACGGCGTTCAAAAGAAGTATAAGCGATTATAGATTGCTCATAGAGCCGCTTTTCGAGATAGGCTTCGGTGACGAATACTACTTTGCTACTATCCACCGCCACACCCAAATCAGCGTGACCGCGCCAGTCGTCGTTGTTAAATTTGTAACCTACCTTTGGCGTAAAGATATGTCTGCGAAGAATGAGCGAATCGTTCTTTAATCTAGAGATATCAAAGTTGAAACTGAAGGAGATGGTGTGAAACTTCTTAAACTTCTTATCCAAATCAGTTCTTCCCTCCACGAACCATTCATTGGCCTTGCCGAATGTTTCTTGCAAATAGTTAAAGCCCAACAACTGTGAGAAATTGATGTCGTATTTATTTCGCTTGGCATTCTGGAGATAAATTTTAGCATCGTAAGTTCTAAAAGTTTGCGCTACATCCTTTGCTCTGAATATACTGTCGGTTCCATAAAAGTGCGTGCGGTAGTTCCGAAAATTGAACCGAGTTCCAAACACGACCGATTTAGGATACCACTTTAAATAAACTCCCGCTTGATTATCACTGAAGCGTTGGTTCTTCACTTTGAATTCGCGGGCAGAGAGGTAGTTATAGAAGAATCCAAAATTCAAGTCCTTGGTCTTGTTGTCATTATACGCCAACTGGGCTAAGGGCATGATTTGACTGCCGAAGCCGGCCTTGATGAAGGAGGTGTGATACTTCTCCAATTTCTCTTTGCTGATGGAAAGTGGTTTCAGGGGACTGGTTTCAAAGGCGAAGTCCCTGAGTCCCTTTTGAGGGACGGTGTAATCCAACTTGGGTTTTGAATCTTCCACTTCGGGAATATTGGGCTGCAAGTTTACCTTGTCTGCGTCAGGAATGGTTACTTCATATTCTTTCACCACGATGACCTCTTCATTGGTAATACCTTTGCCACCCGCTTGCGCAAGAACTCCACCGGTTGTAAAAACCGTGGCGAAAAGCAAAAGAACTATTTGTTTTTTCGGGAACATGCTCATCTGTTTATTAATGAATCGGGTTCCATAATGATATGGTCGCTTGAATCGGGCAAAAGAATTTTTGATTTACCCAGTTCATCCGTTCTAATCGCTTCCAGTTTTGTTTTGGCTTCTTCTAAAACAGTCTTATCGCCTTCATAATTTTCAACGATACTTTGCAGCGTCGCCTTGGCCTGGAATTGGTTGCCTAAGGCTATGTAATTGTCGGCAATAAGAATAAAGGTTTTCGCTACCCAGTATTCATAGCTGCTGTATTTATTCTTCAAGCGGAAACAGGTATCAAGCGATCGTTTGTATTCTTTTTGTTCAAACAAAATCTTTGCGGCCATATATTTGGCTTCCACGGCCTTTTCGCTCACGGGGAACTCGGTTACCCGATTAAATGCCCCGGCCGCATATTCCTTATCACCACGACTATAAGAGGCTTTAGCTTTCTCAAAGTAGGCTTCCTGAATATCCGCATCTTTTGCCATACCTGAGTTCAACAACTGGTCAGCATATTCAATAGTTTCCGTCGTGTTGTCCAATTTGACTGCCGTTCGAAACAAGCCAATCATGGCCGTGTAGGTATTCTGCTCACTCGTACTTGAAATATAGAGTTGCTTATAAAAGGTGTTTGCTTTGTTATAATCCTTCAACTCATAGAAAGCAATGCCGGATGCCTTCAGTAGAGCCTTTTCAAAATATTTACTGTATCGGTTTTGAATAATATCTTCTAGTTCAATGAGCGCTACCGAAAATTCTTTCGCTTTCAAATGGCAGTCTGCTTTTTTCCAACGCGCTTCATTCGTAAAGAACCCCTGTGGAAACTTACCGATATAGTTCGCATACAAACTGATGGCCCGAGCACAGTCGTTAGCATTATAGGCATTCTCTGCACTCTGAAAAGTCAGTGAGTCCTGTTCTGAGGAACTGATCGTCACTGAAGAATTATTTTTGACAAAATCGAAATACTCGTCTGCTCTCCCCAACTCGACGTAGAGATCCTTTAAAGCATCTAAAGATTCTCTCGATTCTTTTGATGAGGGAAATTTCTTCACCACTGTTTTGTAGTCTTCCAATGCCTGCTCCTTTTTGCCGGTGCTGTAATCTATCACAGCCATCTTCAAATAACACTTAGGGAGCAAATTGCTATTAGGGTAATTGGCAATAACATTTTGATAAGCCGATCTGGCCTGAGCCTTGCTGCCTTGCTCCAAGTAGGTTTCACCTATTTCAAAATAAGCCTCATCGGCATAATTCGAGGATGGATATTTGCGAATGAGTGAGTTCATCGCTTCAATTTTATCGTTGCTCCGGTTGGTCAATCCGAGAATAACTCCTTTCCTGTATTGAGCATAATCAGCAGCGCTCCATTGATTTTCTACTACCTTGCTGTAAGCCTCAATTGCTTTGGAATAGTTTTTAGTAGCAAAAGAGCAATCGCCATAACGCTGATATAAGTCGGGAACTAAAGCAGTCTTTGCCTTTTTATCAGGAGTATGATCAGCTTCTGAGATGGCCTGGCTGAAATACACTGCCGCGTTGGAATAGCTTTTCTTCTTAAAATAACAATATCCTATGTTGTAGTAGGCTCTGAATTTAGAAGCCTCTCCTTTTTGTTCTAATGAAGGAGTAGCCAATTGCGCGAATAGGAGATAGTTGCTAATTGCCTCGTCATAATTTTCATTTCTGAATTGAATCTCTGCCTTCAAATAGGTAGCTAAGGCCTGCAAATCAACATTGATAGCGAGCTGAAGAGATTTGTTGCATAAGGCTAATGCTTCCTCTGTCTTGTTGTCATTAAATAGCTCAATAGCACGGAAGTAGGTAACTTTTTGATAGGCCTCCTTAATCAAAACACTATTGAGTTTCATGTTTTCCATGATGCGGTATGCCTTGTCATAATTCTTGGTCTGCACCAAAACCGCCGCTAACAATTCATTGACTCCATCCCTATTGACCCCTACAGGATACTTATCCAGATAACTTTGAAAACTCTGAATGGCCTCACTGCTAAATCCCAGTTCAAACGAAAGTTTTCCATAATTATACATGGCATTTTCTTGAATACTTTCATCAGAATCTTTATTTGCTGCGTTCTGGAAAGCAGCGCGGGCTTCTGTTTTCTTTTCAAGATTCAAATAACAATCAGCCATCGCATAAGCGGCATTTTGACCCAGCTTCTCTTCTAAGCTGTATATCTGTTTGAAATTCTCAATGGCCTTTGCATACTCTTTGTTTTGATATAAAGCATAGCCCAATTCATAAATATCCTCTTTCCCCATTTTAGATTGCTTGCTTAGATAAGCATTCAGCAAAGGCAGTGCTTGTTTATAATCTCCCTTTTGGAAATAGGTTTTGCCAAGTAAATACTTCATTTCCTCTCTATACATCACATCACTACGCTCTATGTTTTTATTCAGATAGGGGATTAGTTTATCGTAATCTTTCTTCAAAAAATAAATCTGTGCGATGTAATAAGGAATCACCTGCGAATACATCTTTGAATCTTCGATGGCACTGAAACTACTTAATGCCTCATCATAATCTTTGTTGTAAAAACAAATGAAGCCATAGTAATAGGTGGCTGGATAGTAGTACTTCTCTTTAATCTCTTTAATAGAAGCAAATAAGGGCTTGGCCTCAGTGAATTTCTTTTTTACAAAGTAGCAATAGCCCAACTGAAACCGATATTCATATAGCTGGTTATTGTCTAAGTCTTTGGTTTTTACCTGAGTGAAGTATTCTACCGCCTCGTTGTAATTGCGATTGCTGTAATAATATTTACCGAGATAGAAGTTTATTAAACGACGCTTATCGTTTTCATGATACTTTTCACGGTAATCCAACAATAGCTTTTCTGCATCCTTGTCATTTGCTTCCGTAGCACAGACTGCCACATAATATTCTAGATTTTGAATCAGGATGTCGCTGCGGTGATTAATAGCTTCCTGCTTCTGCTTATAAATTTCTTCAAATTTTTCTCTGGCTGCAAGGAAATTTTTCTCATCAAAAAGCTCCATCCCCTTTTTATAGGCCGCTTCTTTCTCTATAAAAGAAAGCGTCTGCTGGCCCGCACTCTGAAGTGCAAACACAACTAAGAAGACTGCAGAAAGATAATTCTTGAGCACCTGTTGAATGGGTTAATTTCCTTTAAACGGAGCAAAGCTATGTTTTAGTATATCGGCATGGAGGTATATATAGAGGTCAATTTCCACAAAACGGGGGGTTTGTCTATTGGGTTGAACGCCTGAGCGATGAATTTGAGCAGGACTTCGTTTTCTTTGTCCCGTATGAATCCTTACCGAACCATTGTCACTCCGCCACGAGCCCCATTTTCGCTCAATCACCAAGATAGAATCGTCAGCATCGGATCTTGCTTTTCTGAAAACATTGGCAAAAAGCTAAATGACCATAAATTCAGGATAAACGTCAACCCCTTTGGACAGCAATACAATCCCTATTCTGTAGCTATAGCGCTCCAACGGCTTCTACAGCCAGTTCCTTATACCGAAAGCGATTTGGTCTATCATAATGAACTCTTTCATTCTTTCGATCATCACGGAGATTTTTCCATGCCTACGGCGGAACTCACTTTAAAAGGGATCAATCAAAACCTGACTCAGGCTTCGGAAGATTTAAAAAGGGCCACCAAACTTTTTCTCACTTTCGGTACTTCTCATGT
Organism: Bacteroidota bacterium; assembly: GCA_016722375.1. Lineage (NCBI taxonomy): Bacteria > Pseudomonadati > Bacteroidota > Bacteroidota bacterium. The sequence continues at coordinate 387,191 of JADKJG010000001.1, forward strand.
TTTCCGATTGAGAGAAACCGGAAAGATTGTTTCTAATTGCCACAAACTATCCGGCAGCCATTTCGAGCGTGGTTTATTGAAGCCTGAAGAGATAGTTGAAAATTTGGAGCATGCGCTACAAAAACTCATCAAGATCAATTCTGAGATTCAGGTGATATTTACCGTCAGTCCGGTTCGATATTTCGCCTTTGGGCATCATGAAAATTCAGTGAGCAAAGCGCATCTTTTCACAGCCATACATGCTTTGCAACAAACACATCCAAAGCACTTTTATTTTCCAGCTTATGAACTGGTGATGGATGATCTGCGTGACTATCGTTTTTTTTCGGAAGACATGCTGCATCCCAATTATGAAGCTACTAATTATGTGTGGCAGGCTCTATGCAACACGTTTATGGATAAGGATTGTCTCCAATTACTTAAAAGCATAGGCGAAATACTACAAGCTGCGCGTCATCGGCCACGCCATTCTCAATCATTAGCCCATCAAAAATTTGTTAGTCAAACTATCAAGAAGTTAGAGGTCTTGGAAAATATCCATTCACTCGATTTCACCGCTGAACGGCAATTGTTGTTGGCTAATCAGAAATAATGAGATAACTATAGTCGGACGAGCCTTCGCGAAACGGCACCTTGAGGTGAGTTAATCCGAACGAGATATACTCCTTTCTGGAGAGGAGCAATAAATTCTGATTCGGCGGTTTGTATTTGGTACGCAGCAATCTGTCTGCCCAAATTATCAAAGACTTCTATCAAACTGCCAACCAAACGATGGTCCACAGATAACTGAACAAAAACACCGGAAACCGGATTGGGAAAAATGCGAAGATCCGATTCTTCTGCTCGCTGATCGTTGGTACTAGTAAAGTACACCGGAGCTGAGGTAGCGACGCATCCGTTCGTGTCTTTCACTTCCAGCCAGTAATAACCAGGACTCTTTACTTCCAGCTCATTGGAATTCGCGCCGTTGATAATCACTCCATCGAGATACCATTGATAATTACTCCGCATCACGGTATATATTTTGTTTCCGTCTACAGAAACCGACATTGCCGGTGGGGGAATGACTGTTATATTAAGATGATTGGAAGTAGCCGAACATCCGTAATGGTCTGTAGCTGTTACCTGATAATTTCCTGCCATACCCGACTGGATGCACACATTGGTCCCTCCATTGCTCCAACGATACGAATCATATCCTGATGTGGCACATATCAGGGCAGTGTCATTGGCACAGATGGATTTATTCTCTGTACGGATTTCTACCGGTACCGGTACTGCGTTGATCAAAGAAACGCTGACCACCGACGAAAGCCCGGTAGCATCTTGAACCGTAACAGAATAATTTCCAGCACATAAGCCATTTACCACACTTCCCGAATGGTTACCCGGCTGCCAGGTATATTGATAGGGAGCGAGACCATTGGAAACGCTGACCTGAGCACGGCCTTCGCAGGGATTATTACAAGGAATTTTATCTACGGTAACAGTAACATTCAGTTTTACTTTGACACCGAAATAAGAAGTAATAAAGTTTGGAAGTCCAAGTTGGGTATAAGAACTACCGCTCCAAGTAAAACCTTTCGCTTGATAGCTACAGGCAGTCCCCGGCACATCGGGCTGTTGAATCACATTCAACCAATGTTGCGGATAAGACGTAATATATATCTTCCCATCTACCGCCAACTGCATGCCACAATTATCATAAGTCATACCCCGGGCTATAGTGGTACGCGAAGCAATGACCGCTACAGAACTCCCCGCCATTAAATCATATTGAAACAGATGCGAAGAATCCATATAGTTCATTTCGCTGGCATAAAGCAAGCGACTGTTCGGTGAAAATTCAACTCCGTAAGGGCCGTGTTCATTATAGGTATTATCAGTTATAAACTGAGCAGGAACACCAGTTTGATTATTAAAGTTCAGAATGTCTAGCCATCCGCCCACACCCCAAACCGCCACTGCCAGTTTAGTTCCATCCGGGGAAGCTTTCATATATCCATAAGACTGATTGGCATGACCATTGGAAAATGCATGCACTGCACCAACGTTTGTCACCACCGGATTAAGTTGAATACCAGAAGCTGTTACCAAATAAGCATAAAAGGAACTGCTGTTCCATCGGTGACTGATGAGCCAGATATCGCGACCATTGGCATGACGGGTAGCTGTCAGTTTTTCACAGGAAGGAGAATAGAGTAGTACATTTTTATCGGTTACCGCTCCCATACCTCCATCCTGAGTCATGTCCACGGTTGAGTAGTTCAGACCATTAGCCCCTCCGTCAGCGTCAGTGGTAAATATATAATAAAGCCCATTGGATCCAGGCTGAGGAACAATGAGTGCCGATTGGGTACTCGAAAAGTTACCCTTCAAGCCTGTGCCGTTCATCATGACTTGGTGTTGGCGGTTTCGGACAGTCACTCCATCTGTATAAAATAGGAGTTGGCCAGCGGCATCTGAAATACTGGCAAGCCCTTCGTTTTGGTTCATTACTGCACCCGGCACCGCCACCGGAGCGCCGCTATTCCACGACACACCGACATTATATCCCAAAACCCAGTTGTTAGCTTCTTTCTGCGAAAAGGCGAAAGGAGAGAAAAGTATTAAGCCCGAAACCAGTAAAATTGCTTTCATTCCATTAGGCTTCTGTAAATATACTATTTCCCTTTCGGATGGCCCCGAATTATTCCAAGAGAACAGGATGTTGTTTAAACCTTCAACAACCTTTCCGGATTGGTCTCGGTGGATTTTGGGACTTCGGTTTTGGAGATATCCTTATATCCGCCATCTACCTCGGTAAAATTGCGGTAGCCGCGTGCCTGCAAAATACTAGCGGCTATCATGCTACGATAGCCTCCTTGACAATGCAGAAAAAAGTGTTGTTTGGGGTTAATATCCTTTATCCATTGGTTGATGGAAGCAAGCGGTTTGCTGTAAGCGTCTTTCACATGTCCGCCCATGTATTCAGATTCTTTGCGCACATCATGAACTACATCGGTGGCTAAATTTAGTTTGCCTGCAAATTCTTGGGTAGAGATACGATTTACCGTGTCCACCTCTTTGCCCGCAGCCTGCCATGTTTCAAAGCCACCTTTCAAATGACCAATCACATGGTCAAAACCAACGCGGCTGAGGCGGGTGACCGTTTCTTCTTCTCGGCCTTCTTGTGCCACAAGCAAAATGGGTTGTTTCACATCTACAATCATGGCGCCTACCCAAGGAGCAAAGTCATCGTCAATACCAATGTTGATAGATTGAGGAATGAAGCCTTTCCAGAAAACCTTTGCCGAACGGGCATCGAGAATCAAAGCGCCGGTTTCTTCAGCCGCAACTTCAAATTCATCGGCGCTCAAGGTTCTCATTCCCTTGTTTAATACCGTCTCAAAACTTTCGTAGCCCTTTTTGTTCATAGCTACGTTCATGCTAAAATATCCCGGAGGCGGGGTAAGCCCTTCGGTCACCGCTTTTATAAACGCCTCTTTGTTTGGTTGGTTCAGGGCATAGTTCATTTTCTTCTGACTGCCGAGTGTATCCACTGTTTCCTTCATCATATTTTTGCCACAGGCACTTCCTGCACCGTGGGCGGGATAAACAATCACTTCATCACCCAAAGGCATTATTTTGTTCATCAGGCTTTCGTAGAGCATACCGGCTAGGTCTTCTTGCGTCATGTGTGCGGCCTTTTGCGCCAGATCAGGGCGACCTACGTCACCAAGAAACAAGGTGTCGCCAGAGAAAATTGCATGGTCTTTTCCGTTTTCATCAGTTAACAGATAGGTACTGCTCTCTAAGGTATGGCCGGGGGTGTGTAATACTCTAATTTTCACCTTGCCAATTTCAAATATTTGCCCGTCGGTAGCCACTATGCTTTCAAATTCAGGTTCCGCAGTAGGTCCGTAAACAATGGGCGCACCGGTTTTCTTGCTCAGGTCCAAATGGCCGGAAACAAAATCAGCGTGAAAGTGTGTCTCAAAAATATATTTGAGACGAGCACCATCTTTTTCCAACCGCTCTAAATAAGGTTTGACTTCCCGAAGCGGGTCAATAATGGCAGCCTCGCCATTGCTGGTTATGTAATAAGCTCCTTGAGCCAAGCATCCGGTATAAATCTGTTCTATTTTCATAAGTTGCTTTTTAATTTCTAGTTAAACTTGTTCGTGAAGATACATATTGAATGGATCATTATTCGTGACTTTTATCACCAATTATTTTGGAATCATCCAACCGATGAAAACCATTCTTTGAGAATGATATAAACACCCATAACCAAGATGAACCACCCAAAGCCTTTTTTCAATTTCAGTCCGTCCACCTTTTTGCTTAATGCATCGCCGACGATAATTCCCAGCACAGCGATAGCAGTGATAGAAAGTAATAAAACCCAGTCCATCGAACGATGCGCCAAATCGCCGGTGAATCCTATAAGCGAATTGGCGGCAATAATTGCCAGCGAAGTGCCTATCGCTTCTTTCATAGGCAGTCTAATCAAGATTACCAATGCGGGAATAATTAAAAACCCCCCTCCCACTCCCACCGAACCGGTTACCGTTCCTACCATTATTCCGTCGAGCGCTACCAACCAAAAATTTCTTGGCGGAACTTCGGGTAAAGTATCGCCACCGCTCAACACCTTTTTATTTCGAATCATGCTGAATGATGCTGCCACCATCAAAATAGCCAGAAATACCATAATCAAGATATTCTTGGTCAGCACCCAATCACCCACCTGAAATATTATGGTGGGAATCATAGGAACCAAAAACGCACGAGCCGTGAATACGGCAACTATGGAAGGAATGCCAAACATAGCAGCCGTTTTAAGGTTGACCAATCCTTGTCTGTACTTGGGGATAGCGCCTACCAATGCCGTAGTTCCGACAATAAAAAGTGAGTAACCGGTAGCCACCACAGGCTCCACGCCAAATAAATAGACAAGCACCGGTACGGTGAGGATAGAACCACCACCGCCAATCAAACCCAGTGAAATACCAATGGCCGCAGCAGCGAGATAAGATAAGGCAAGCATCATCATGCGCAATTTATTAATCTTAACGTAATAATGATACAGAGGGAATAAGAAAGGGAGCAACCGGAGTTGATTTCTTTCAAGAATTTCAACGGGCAAAAGCTACAGCGCCGCTATTGCTTCGCAAGGAGCAGATAATCAACAGACCAGACTTTGGTGGGATGTAAATTGAATATCCATTCATCCTAAATAAAAAAAACCGTTCCTGATTGCTCAGGAGCGGTTTTTTATTTTGGCTTATACCGGTTGTTGAGAAAGTAGTTTTTACAGAGCTTTGGTGGCCACTTCTTTCATCTCTTCCTGCGTCAAGAGCTTTTCCATCTTCTCCCAAAGCTGATCATCTTCGGCTATCTTGCACATCTCTTCATATTCCAGCGCAATGTGTTTTGCCCGGTTCTTCTGTTTGTTGTTCAGCATGAAATGGGGCAGATAGGTTCGCATGGTCGTAATCCCTGTTTTTGCATTCATGGCACCAACCCCTACACCTTCTTTAAAAACATAGTTGACGATCAACGCGCCGGACTTGTCCACCTCTGTCACTCCGGCTTTGTTCTCCCAATTATTTTTGAAAAAACGCGCCACCACTTGATTAGGACTTATATGCTCCAATTCTTCCCGCTCCCGATACCGGGAAAAGAAATGCGCATTATATCTCAGCATCAGCATCGCGTCCGTCTGTGCGAAGCCGCCTATTTGATAAGCAATCTTGCCACTGCGGTCTTCAGATTCTATATAATAACTAAGGCCTATGCTCTCCGTCGTTAACCGGCTGATGATATTCCATTCGTTATGCAATTTGGTTTTGTATCTCGTTTTCAAGGTCTGGCGCTTCAGGCGGTTGCGCATCATTTCCATCCTTTTCAAATTCGAGAAGCATAAAGATTTGCGCAGAACACTGCCAAAATCTCTTTCCATTTGTTCAAAAATCTCTTCGGGTGACATAGTTGGTACTATCATGGTTTTTTGGTTTAGGTTAGATAAAACATCTTCCTACTTGTACGGAACATGAAATCAAAGGTTTCATCTATGCAGCAGAAAGTTTTGTTTCGGCAATGCCTAATAATCAAGGAGAATCAATAAAACAGGAGAAGAAGATAAACTTCGTTGGAACGGAAATAGCCAGATTCTAATCGGCAACGAATATCTTCCACCATAAACTACCTATCTTCATCCATAAAAAATATGAAGCCTGTCGAAAAGCAGTGATTTCTTACGAAAAACAGTGAAAAGACCATATAAAACACTGTATCTCCCGATAAATCATATCTAAAGTTGGCAAAAAAGTAGGTGTATCCAAAGAAATTCCATGTTATAAATACAAGTTATTGTGTAATAAATTGAATTTATTACACAATATTTCAGATTTATTAGTCCATAGACTTAATTTATTACACCATGTTTTTGGGTTATTACCTAATTAATTAGAATCATACTGTAATAATTTAGATTTATAAGACCATAGTTATTATTTATTAAGTAATAAATTTGGTTTAATAACTAATAAATTAGACTTATTGTATTATTTTTGTCCCATCCTAGATGCTTTCAGGAAGAATGTACCTACTTTTTCACCAAAATAAAACCGTATGAGCCAGGTAGTATTAGAACTGTTGAACACCAAACCTATTGAGAAGCACACCTTAGCTACTCACATCCTGAAGTCTATGGCTGGTAACCTGGATTATCCATTTCCGAATCCAACGTTAGTAGAGTTGCAGGCCGGTGCTGATAACTTGAAAAAGGAAATACTGGCAGTAGCCAAAGCTAAAGCAGCTTTGAAAATGGCTGTAGATAGGCAGAAGAAAGCATCAGATGATTTGGTGCTGTTGTTGCAGCGCGAGTCTTGGTATGTAGAGAGTGCCAGCGGAGGCGATAAGGATAAAATTATCGGGGCAGGTATGAAATCGAAGAGAGATAAATCATACATGCAGCGCCCACCTATGGTGCAGAACTATCGGGCTTCGGCCAACCGCAAACCGGGTGAAATCATGCTGCGTTGGAAGCGGATGTTGAAGAGTTTGAATATTCAGTTCTATCAATTCCGCTACAAACTAGACAAAGTAGAAGGCGGCGAATGGACGACTTATGATGATATGACAACGAAGTCGAAGTTGCTGTTCATCTCACCGGTACCGGGCAGAAAAATATGGATACAAGTGCGCGCCAAAAACAGCGCAGGCTTCGGCCCTTGGAGTAATCCGATTGGAATTATTTCGTACGAGGAGGATTGATGAATGAACCTTCGGGAAATTCGAGCAGACGATGTTTTGTTTGAGTTATAACCCTGCGGCTAGCCGCCTCATAGTGAATCGCGGAGCTATAACTCCGCCATAATGGCTTTAGCCGTGACTATTAAAACTTTCAGGGCTAAAGTCCTCTGCTCTGATCTCTATCGTAAGGCTGACTCCAAAAATAATTTTCACGAAAAATTACTTTTGATGTCCATTAGAAAACAGGAGCAAGATGAAAACAATCAATGATTATAATTTTTCGGGCAAAAGGGCACTGGTGCGCGTAGATTTTAATGTGCCGCTTGATAAACAGTTCAACGTGACAGACGACAGCCGCATCCGCGGAGCGCTGCCGACGATTCGGAAAATATTGAAGGACGGTGGCTCGGTAGTGTTGATGAGCCATTTGGGCCGACCGCTGAAGAAGTTGAAGGAGGACGGCACGGTAGATTTTAAAAAGTTTACGCTGCGACATATCGTCAAAACCTTATCGGATCAACTGGGGGTGGAAGTGAAGTTTGCGGAAGATTGTGTGAGCGATGCAGCCTTTGCGCAATCGGCGAGTTTAAAAGCCGGTGAAGTTTTGCTACTAGAAAATCTTCGTTTTTATAAGGAGGAAGAGAAAGGCGATGCGGCATTCGCCGAGAAACTTTCAAAACACGGCGACGTGTATGTGAATGATGCCTTCGGCACGGCGCACCGGGCACATGCCTCGACGACTATTGTTGCCAATAGCTTCGATACATCGAACAAGATGTTTGGTTTGTTGATGGCAGATGAAATTGCAAATGCTGAAAAGGTGTTGAAGAAAGCCGAGTCGCCTTTCACAGCTATTCTGGGCGGAGCAAAAGTTTCGGACAAAATTTTGATTATAGAAAACCTGTTGAACAAAGCCAACAACATCATCATAGGCGGAGGCATGGCCTATACATTCTTCAAAGCGATGGGCGGCAAAATTGGAAATTCATTGGTGGAGGAAGATAAACTGCCACTGGCTTTGGACTTGATTGAAAAAGCAAAGAAGAAAGGCGTAGAACTTTTATTGCCAATTGACAGCGTGATTGCCGATAAGTTTGATGCTGAGGCGAATACGAAGTCCTCTCCTTCCAACAATATTCCGGACGGATGGATGGGCTTGGATATTGACCACAACGCAATTTATGATTTCACGCAGGTGATTCTTTCTTCCAAAACCATTTTGTGGAACGGGCCGATGGGTGTTTTTGAAATGGATAAATTTCAGAACGGCACCAAGTCTATTGCTATGGCCGTTGCACAGGCTACGGAGCAAGGCGCCTTCAGTTTGGTAGGCGGCGGCGATTCGGTGGCAGCAATCAACAAATTCAAATTGGCAGATAAAGTGAGCTATGTCTCCACCGGCGGCGGCGCTATGCTGGAATTCTTTGAAGGCAAAGAGTTGCCGGGTATTAAAGCGATTGGGGGATAAAATTCTAAGGACTGAAAAACAATCCCTTGGATTTATGATTCCGGCTTGATGGTTTGGTTAAACCATAAGGGGAAAAGTCTTTCGTCTAACCTTTCCCCTCTGGGTTTATTTAGCTGCGCTACGCTTTGGCTTTTTCGCCTCTTCAACATTTAAGGGATTGATAAACACCAAGCCCTCGCCGAAGGATTCTATCTTGATCACTCCCTGCTTTTCAATTTCGCCGGAAAGAATCTTCTTAGATAGCTCGTTAACGATTTCTTTTTGAATCACCCGCTTCAGCGGGCGAGCACCGTATTGCGGATCGAAACCCACCTCGCCGAGATAATCTAATGCGGCGTCGGTGATTTCTAAACTCACATCCTTTTTCGCCAACAACTCTTTCAACTGTTGCAATTGTAGGGAAACGATTTCTCGAATCTGTCTTTTAAGCAAAGGATGGAACATGACAATCTCATCTATCCGGTTCAGAAATTCAGGACGAATCGTGCTTCTTAACCGGACCATCACTTCCGCCTTTGTTTTCTCCGTCACCTCGGCTTCATTCTCTTCTGTCACCTTTTCAAAGTTTGCCTGAATAATATCGCTGCCCATGTTGGAAGTCATAATTATCAGCGTGTTCTTGAAGTTGACGGTTCTACCTTTGTTATCGGTCAGGCGGCCATCATCCAACACCTGCAAAAGAATATTGAACACATCGGGATGTGCTTTCTCAATTTCATCAAACAGGATGACACTATATGGCTTCCGACGAACGGCCTCGGTCAGTTGTCCGCCCTCCTCATAACCCACATATCCCGGAGGCGAACCTACGAGTCGACTGACGCTGTGTTTTTCCTGAAACTCGCTCATATCAATCCGCACCATTAAATGTTCATCGTTGAACAATACCTCGCTCAAGGCTTTGCTGAGTTCGGTTTTTCCCACACCGGTGGTGCCAAGAAATAGGAAAGAGCCAATGGGCCTCCTCTCATCTTGTAACCCGGCGCGGCTCCGACGAATAGCATCGGCCACCGCAGTGATAGCTTCGTCTTGACCTTTCACCCGTTCGCGCAGCCGCTCTTCCAGGTGGATGAGTTTTTCTCTCTCACCTTCTAACATGCGGGTGACGGGTATGCCTGTCCATTTGGCGACAATAGAAGCAATATCTTCAGACGTCACCTCTTCCTGCAACATTCTTTTATCGCTTGAAATTTTTGCCAATTCTTCATCCAACTTTTTGATCGCATCCTCGGTGGACTTGATTTTTCCGTAGCGGATCTCCGCTACCTTGCCATAGTCTCCTTCGCGTTCAAAACGTTCAGCCTCCAGACGGAAGTTTTCAATTTCGCGTTTGCGAGCAGTGATTTTATCTACGATATCTTTTTCGGTTTGCCATTTAGCTTTAAACTGACCGCGCTCTTCTTTCAGGTTGGAAAGTTCTTCATTCAGCTCGTCCAGTTTCTTCTTGTCATTTTCGCGCTTGATGGCTTCCATTTCAATCTCAATCTGCATGATGCGTCTTTCGATTTCATCCAGTTCTTCGGGCACAGAGTCCATTTCGAGGCGGAGCTTTGCGGCAGCTTCATCAATCAGGTCAATAGCTTTGTCGGGCAAAAAGCGTTCGGTGATGTACCGATCGCTCAAAGTCACGGCGCTGATAATGGCATCGTCCTTAATTTTGACCTTGTGGTAGTTTTCATAACGTTCCTTCAAGCCTCGAAGAATAGAGATAGCATCTTCAATACTCGGCTCGTCTATCATTACCTTTTGAAAACGGCGTTCGAGCGCCTTGTCCTTTTCAAAATACTTCTGGTATTCATTCAAAGTGGTAGCTCCAACAGCACGCAACTCACCACGAGCCAGCTCCGGTTTGATGATATTGGCGGCATCCATCGCCCCTTCGGTAGCACCAGCACCAATCAGCGTATGAATTTCATCAATAAACAAAATGACTCTCCCGGCAGATTCCTTCACCTCTTTCACCACACCTTTCAGCCGCTCTTCAAAATCTCCGCGATATTTGGCCCCGGCCATCAGCGCCCCCATATCTAAGGCATAGATCACCTTGCTCTTTAAATTCTCGGGCACATCACCACGCACAATGCGATGGGCAATGCCTTCGGCAATGGCTGTTTTACCCACGCCCGGCTCACCTACTAATAAAGGATTGTTCTTCGTTTTCCGCGAAAGGATATGCATCACGCGACGAATCTCTTCGTCTCTGCCAATGACAGGATCCAGTTTACCACTTTTAGCTTGTGCATTTAGGTTAATGGCAAATTTTTCGAGTGAGTTATATTTGGCATCGGCACCTTGTTCCGTTACCTTGGAACCGCGCCTTAACTCTAAAATAGCCTTGCGCAGCTTACTTTCTTCCAATCCATTCTCTTTTAAAATCCGAGTGCTGTCATCGCCGATAGCGAGCAAGGTAAGTAGCAGTATATCCACTCCTACGTAAGTGTCATCAAATTCTTTGATGAGTTTGTTAGCTTGTAAAATCATTTTTGCGAAACCGGGCGAAGGAGCAATGTCCGCGCTTTGCCCGCTTACTTTAGGAAGCGTTTTTATTTTTTCTTGCACCTTCCCCAGAAGGATATTCCGATTAACCCCGACTTTTTCCAATAGAAAAGGCAAGGCATCTTGGTCAACGTCAAGCATGGCTTTGAGCATGTGGATAGTTTCCATCTGCGGATTACCATTATTGAAAGACTCCTGCTGAGCAGCGCTCAGGGCTTCGAGTGCTTTGGTTGTGAAATTATTTGCGTTCATAGTGCTATACTTAGAATTTAGTAAATAGTAGTTAGAAGAATATGGCGGCAACTCAGCAAAAAAGTTTCCAACGTATATATAGGTACATTTTGTCAGGTAAATACCTGAATTCAATGACAAAAAGTACAAAAAAGAAGGAGGAGAGCGGAAATTATTTCCGATTGGGCCAATAGATTCCTAAAACTAGCGAAGCCGAAGGAGCTTCCAGATTTCTGATAAGTACTTCACGCTGAGGAAGGGGTAGTTTGATGTTGTTTTTCTTCAGTTAAAAGAATTATCCGCCTTTATAATCGCAATATAGGTATTAGGACAAGGCCTAAAACAAAAAAAGCCCATGCTTTCGCATGGGCCTTGACACACTAACAATTGCCTACTATGAGGCTAAGGAGAGAAAGTTACTAACTTGAAATCTAGAAGGAGAAATATTTTATCCCCTCCTATTTATCCGCTCTCTTTGGCGGCTTCTTTCTCATCAAGTCAAATATCGTTATGCTTTTTTGAAATAATTTGCGATGCCATCGCCCTCATCATCTCTTTGCACAGCAAATGTAAAACTTTTCTCTGAACCTGTATATTATTTATGAACAATTTCAACTCACCACCTGTAATCGGGTCAAGGTTAGTAATCCTCATTCTTATTCTCCAGTCGTTCAATTCCTTGATCTTGCCTTTTCCCTTTATCCCAAAAAGCTCCCAAACGCAGTTTAAAACCAACATTAATAAGCCTTCCTTCTAAGGGAGCATATATTTCTGCAAAACGAGGATGGGAATAATCGGGGTTTGCAAACACCACAGGGCCATAGGACGTCTGCCGAATGTTGAGGATGTTTTCAAAGTTGGCAAACAGAATCAAAAACTTGAAGGCATATTGAGTATTGATTCCCACCTCCCAAATACCTCGTCCCACGCCTCCATTTGCTAACTTTACCGGACTATAATAGTAACAGTCCAACCCAATGTAGAAACGATGTACTTCATAGCCCGCTAAAAAGGAAATAATATGTTTAGAGGTAAGAGGATTAATACTTCGAACCTTCTGTATGTTGCGGTGATTATCCGTCAGAGTATAAATTACTGAAGCACTCACACCTTTATAGCCCACTTCCAAACCGGTCTCTACTCCAATCGTTTCCACAAACCCCTTACCGTTATCATAACTGATGCCCAAACAATCTCCTGACAGACAAGTGGAACTCGTCGCGGTGTCTCCCAGTAACGGACGAAAAATATGCGTAAAGAAATATAGCTGATGTATAGAAACTCTCCACCCGTTAGAAAACGGTACTTTAATCTTTAAATCTACGGTACCGCCAATCGAAAGTTCAGGCTTTACTGCTGCACCTATTCTCGATATGTTTTTAAACCAGACCGCCTCCGTTTCATCCTGAAATATCGTCGGCAATTTATAACCCATTCCAAAATTCAGGCGCGTACTAAAACTGCGATTCCAATGGCGAAGCAGAGCAAGGTGAGGCAGCGCATAAAATCTATACCGGTTATTATAATCAAACCGCAAGCCTGCCTCCAGGGTAGTCTTTACATTAAAATGATACAGATACTGCCCAAACACCCCACCGGTCAGATATTGATAATCATTCTTTATGACGGTAGAATCTTTTTCTTCCACAAACTTATCCGTTCTAAAATCCACTCCCAACACCACATCATGTTTTCCCGAATGGAATCGGTAATTGATTTCTGTGGCAGAGGCCAACTGCCTGCCGCTAAACAAAAACCCTGGCACCTCCACCGAGCGTCGAAATAAATGTATCGAGTTCTTCACCGTCAACACTCCCTGCTTTTCAAAGTCATACTCAAAGCGGGTGGTAGTCGAGAGGCGCGAAGACCGGTTCTCTTCCAAAAAATGATTCAAAGAATCACTTATGCCTTGCAAAGCCGCCATACTTCCGCCCAAGCGGCTTTCATCCGTATAACTCACTCCGACATTTAGGCGGGCATGCGGCGAAAGATCAAAATATAATTGTGGCGAAAAGCTATAGCGCTTCAATCGAGGTGTTTCACTGAATCCCCACCCACTCCAGTCCTTTTCCTTTTGATAACGATAAGCACCCGTCAGCGAAAACCCAAACCATTTAAACTTTTGCGAAGCATACAAGCCCCCGTCAAAAGCAAAAGCAGATTCACCATTAAAAAGCAAATCATACACCGGTTCTTCCGAAGGTGTCTTAGAAATAAGATTGATCACCCCAGCCATCGCATCTCCGCCATAAAGAGTGGAGGAAGGCCCTTTAATAATCTCAACCTGTTTTAAATCTAAAGGAGGAATTTGCGTGATGCCCAGCACATTTGAAAAGCCCGCAAACAGCGGAAACCCATCTTTCAATATCTGCACATAACGACCCCTCAAGCCCTGAAGCCGGATATTCATAGCACCGTTTGTAGCCGAAGTGCGCTGCACCTGAACGCCCGGCTGTTCGCGAAGCAAATGCGACACGTCAGACGGCTTATCATGCGACCGCTCTTCTACTTCTTCTTCATCAATCACTTCTACTCGAGTAGGAATCAATTCTGCCCTCTGATAATTACGGGTAGAAGACACAATCACTTCATCCATCTCCACCCCCGCTGCCTGCATGTAAATCTTTACAACGCCCGTATCATAAGAAAGAGGAAAGATCCATTGCATTTTTCTCTTTCAAATCCCAAATAAGAAAAGATAACGCTCTGCTCGCCGCTCGGAACGTTCTCCAACTCCACTTGACCAAGAGAATCAGAAAACGTAGAAAGGTTTGTACCCACCACCTGAACACTCACACCCGAAAGAACCTCCGAATCGTCTCCGCCCTCCATCACCACTGCCCGCAAAGGATACTGAGCAAAAACCAATAACGGTAATAGATAAAAAAGAAGAAGAGAGGTTAGGGGCTTCAACATGCAAGAACTAAGATGAAATAAAGGTCAGAACTTCGTGTGCCAGTAAAAATTCTTTTATGCACAGTTATACCTTAACGGTTTATTTAACCTGCAAACTCGCCCAAACCTTCGCGCACCAACACCGGCTCCTTGCCCGTATAATCTATGATAGTAGAAGGAATATTCCCGCCCGTGCCACCGTCTATCACAATGTCCACCTGCTTTTCATAAATCTCATAAATATCGTTCGGGTCGGTGATATATTCCAACACCGTATCTTCATTCTTGATCGAAGCCGAAAGAATCGGCGCGCCCAGCGCATCCACAATCGCCCGCGCAATCGCATTATCCGGCACCCTGATACCAATCGTCTTTTTATTATAGCCGTAAATCTTCGACAAGTTATTGTTACCGTTCAGAATAAACGTATAAGGCCCCGGCAGCGAACGCTTCATCATCTTATAAACCGGCGTAGCCACATTCATCGTAAAATCAGTGATATGGCTCAGGTCATAACACACAATTGAAAAGTTCGCTTTGTTCGACTTAATATTTTTCAACCGACACACCTTTTCATACGCATCCCGATGCGTCAAATCGCAGCCCAGCGTATAAACCGTATCCGTAGGATAAATAATCACCCCACCGTTCTTCAAACAGTTCACCACCTGAAAAATACGCCGATCATCTATATTATCCGGATTGATATGTATCAACATCACCTATAATTTTTCAGGTTCATAAGCCACAATCTTCTCGCGCAAAAAATCAGGCATCGCCATAGACTCTTGCCGCGCATAATCAAACATCACCAACGTCGTCGAACCGGTCGTGGCCAACTTTTCCCGGCCCTTCATCTCCGTCGTCATCAAATAATTCAACTCAAAACTCTTCGTGCCGATCTTGCCCGTCCTCAAATAAATAAACGTACGATTCGGATACACCACCGGTCTCAAAAAATCAATATGCGCATTCGCCAAAATCACCCCCGTCTCCTTCCAATTCCACTCACAACTCTCCTGAAAATAATGAATCCGCGCCTGCTCAAAATAAGTCAGATACACCGCATTATTCACATGCCCCAACTCATCCATATCGCTCCAACGCATCTCCAACGGCATCCGAAACCGAAACTTCTTCCTTTCATCCTCTAACAAAATCATAAGCAAATATGAACTGCGAAAATAGCGCGAATTTCATACCCATCCACTCCACGTCCAAAAAACTCATGAATAATAAAATACAAAATCCTTTGGGCGGCTGACGGGCTTTCGGCTATATCTTTTTCTTAACTCTAAAATATTTTTGGAAAGAAAAAGGATGCCGCCTCTATCCCTGCCGCTGGCTCAGCCCTCCTTTATCTCTTAACTTGTATTTTTCATCCGTGTTCCCAGCTCCTCTGCACCCTCTGCGCGAAATAAAGTCAAAAACAAAAGTCTCAAAGACTGTATAAACTACAAAAGTCTTTAAGACTTTTGTAGTTTCAATATGTTTATTTTAGAAAAATACTACAAATTTGACAAAATGTCCATTCCATTTAATGAACTTACTACACCCTTTGTCCGAATTTTATAAAGATGTCTGACAAATGGTGTAACTATTTCCATAAATTGCCTTCATAGTTCATTATATATAGTATATAGTGTAGCATATTGCCAGCATACTATACTATATATAGACCATAGTTTTGCATATTGCCTATCCGATTTATTAAATTGTGGATAAAATTTAATAATAATGAAGATAATTCGTGAAACCTTCCTTATATTTGCTTCGTATTAATAGAGATAAACAAACAAAACATGGGAACGACACAGGTAAATAGACTTTATGGCGGCATCAAAGATTCAAGAATGTTGGAAGAATCAGAAGTGATGTACGCAATGTTGGTGGAAGACTTGACCGACTTCACCGGCTTCGATGCCGATTTGGATGCGGGTTTTGTCGCCAATTTACAAACCGACATTGATGCGGCCAACAACGTGCCGACCGATGAAACGGTGCAAGACCAAATTCAACAGTTGACCGAGGTGATGCAAGCCAAGTGGGATGCCTGCAAAAGCCAGTTTCAGAACGTGAAATATTTTATCGAAAAAGCATTTCCGAAACAAAAAACGGTGTGGAACGAATTTGGCTTTGATGATTATGACGAGATGAGCACGGAGCAAAGCAAAGTCGCTCCTTTCATGACGGCTTTTATTGCGGCGGTTAATAAATATAACACCGAGTTGCTGGCCGTCAACATGCCGAGCAATGTAGCGACAGATGCCACCACCGCTCACGACGAGTTCAAAGTGGCCAACACGGCGCAGAACAAAGCCATCAAGGAACGGCCTACGCAAACGCAGGCGCGCATCGTGCTTTATAATGAGGTGTGGAAGAAGTTACAAATCATCAGTCGCGCCAGCAAAACGCTTTATGTGAACGACTATGCCAAGCGTCAGGAATATTTATTGCCTGGTCCATACAACAATATTCAAGAGGGCGATGAATTTATGATAACCGGTGTGGTGAAGAATCTGGTAACCGGTGTGCCGGAAGAAGGCGTAGAGGTGAAACTGGCCAATGTAGATTTAGTAAGCGTTACAGACAGCACCGGTACCTTCGTCTTTGTGGACGGGGTGCCCACCGGTAACGATTCGCTGATTGCCACGAAGGAACATCATAAAACTGCTACGAAAAATATTGTCATCGAGGCACACAAGAAATTGGTGACCAACATAGATATAGAACCGGATAATACGTAGAGACGCAATATTTTGCGTCTGGGCCACGATAGACGTAATATATTATGTCTGTATTTCGCATTCGCAAAGAGACGCAAAATATTGCGTCTCTACACTGCGGCAGGGATAGAGCCGGCATCCTTTTTCTTTCCAAAATAATTTTAGAGTTAAGAAAGAGATATAGGCGAAAGCCCGGCTGCCGCCCAAATATTGCGTCTCTACGCTAATAAAAAAAAGGGTACACCACCCGGCATACCCTTTCTGTTTCTTGTGATTGGTATTTAGCTTAGAACTTCAATATCTTGAACTCTGTTCTTCTGTTCTCTTGATGCTGGTCTTCGGTGCATTGGATGATTTGGGTGCCTTCGCATGCACATTTGTTTACCAAGCGACTTTCGCCATAGCCCGCAGCTATCAATCTCCGAGCACTAACTCCTTGACTGACGATGTAGTTGACCGCCGCCTCGGCTCTCTTGCTCGATAGTTGTTGGTTGTATTTGGCCGTAGCACGACAGTCGGTGTGGGAACTCAACTCGATTTCTAAGGTCGGGTTGTCTTTCAGTACTTTCACCAACTTGTCTAATTCTTTGGCTGCATCCGGACGAATGAACCATTTGTCCAAATCATAGTAGATGTTCTCGATCTTGATCGCTACGCCTTTCTTTACTTTCTCTAGTTCTAACGTGGTGTATAAGGTAGCAGGTGCTTTCTTGCCTACCGTGGATTGGGTGGCCGTTACTGTCAGGTATTTGGTATCCGGTTCGCCGGTCTCTTTGCTCGCTTCTAAGCGGTAGTTGGTGTTCGGCTCTAAGGTGAAGTTGCATTTGCCGTCTTTGTTCGCCGAGCATACTTCTTCTTTGTTCGTCGTCAGGTTGGTCATCTTGATCTTCGAGTTTTCCAGCGGTTCTCTGGTCTTCTTGTCCAGCACCGTCACTTCCATGTTGATGCCGCCTTCTCCTATCATCGGTATTTTGATCAGTTCGGGTTTCTCTTTCACGTCTTCTACTACTTCCGCAGGCAGGTAGCCTTGTTTGGTAGCGCTGAATACGTATTTCTTGCCGGGGATAGCCGGGAAGGTGAATTCGCCTTCTTTGCCGGACTGTGCCTTGCCTTTTATGTTGTCTTCTTCTATCATGATCACGCTGGCTTCGCTAATCGGTTCACCCGTGCTCACGTCATAGACCATGCCATTGACCACAATACCCTTTTTGGTGAAGCTGTAGATGTCGTCGTCGCCCTGTCCGCCGGGGCGATTGGAGCTGAGGTAGCCTTGTTTGTTATCTCTGTTGATGATGTAGTTGAAGTCGTCTGCATTGGTGTTGACCGGATAGCCCAAGTTCTGCGGCTCTGTCCAGCTCATTGTTTTGCCGCCTGTCTTGATCATGCTCGCCGAGTAGATGTCTAATCCACCCAGTCCCGTATGGCCGGTGGAAGCGAAGTATAGTGTTCCATCTTCAGACACAAAGGGGAACATTTCGTCGCCGCTCGTGTTGATCTTAGGGCCTAAGTTGAGTGGGGTAGTCCACGGGCCACCGATTTCTCTGGTGCTGATATAGATGTCCACACCGCCATAGCCGCCCGGCTTGTCGCTGGCAAAGTACAGGGTCTTGGCATCTTTGCTTAAACTAGGATGACCTACCGAGTATTCTTTGTCGTTAAAGCTCACCGCTTCTACGGTCTCAGCACCCCAACTGTCTTTGTCTTTCAGCCAAGAGATGCGGTAGAGTTTCAGTTTCACCGTTTTGTCGGCAGAGAAGAAGGCTCTTTTGCCGTTGTAGTTGCTGCGGTCGAAGAATAGTTCGCCCATCTTCTCGTTGTAGCTCGAACTGCCTTCATGGAATTTTTTGTTCGGCAGTTTGCCACGCATCAGTTGGGCTGGGCCCAGTTCAGATGAATTGGAATCTGTTTTGAAGGCTTGGTAGATTTGTAGGAAGCTCGCTTTGGTCCAGTCGTCTTTGAATTTTACATACGCATCTTCATATCTGTTGGAGCAGAAGAAGATACCCGTGTCTTTGAAGAAGGCTACTCCAAAGTCGGAGTATTTGCTGTTTTGTTTCAGGTTCTTGATTTCATACAGTCCATTGTCTTTGCTCAGCTCTTCTATCTTGTCTATTCCGTCCATCCGTTCTTTCACGCTCAGGTCGTTGGGCGCTAACTCTGAATAGGCTTTGTATTGTTCTTTCGCTTCTGCATATTTCTGATTGGCTCTCAGTGCTTCGGCATAGTAGAGTTTGCTCGTCAGGTCTGCTGTTTCCATCTGGGACAAACGCGCATAGTAGGGCTCCGCTCCTGCCCAGTCATTGATTAGCCGGTGGCTATCCGCTATTCTTTGCAACACATATACATTGCTGCTGTCTTTCTTCAACGCCCGTTTGTAGAACTCAATCGCATTGCGGTAGTCAAATTGTTTGTAGTAAATATCCCCCATCTTCACCGATGGCTTTTCTGCTACTACAGCACCGCTCATCAGCAGGATGGTGAGTAAGAGGGTCAGGAGTTTTTTCATGGTCTTTATTTTTCGGGTTGTCTTATTTCAATGGTCCGTTGCCGGTTCTGGTTTCTTCTCTCTTTTCTAATTACTATCTACTAAATACTTCTGTCTGTTTTCTAAAAGTATTTCACATATCTCGGTGTTACAAATCTCTTTTTGTTGTACCAGAAGTCGTAGCCCAGCATCAACTCATGCGTGCCGCTCGTATACTTTCTCAGGCTTGATATTTCTACATCATAAGCATAGCCCACCTGCAACTGAGGGGTGATCTTTACTTGCATGAACGCTACCGCTGATTGTCCTACATATTTCACATCGCCACCAGTTCTGTATCCTGCTCCGATCCATAGTCTATCCACAAACAGTAAGGCCAAGTTGATGTCGAACTGTGGGATGTTCTTTGGTAGTCCTTTCTGCCATTTGACCAGAATCGTCGGACGGAATTTGACAATCGCCGGGTCTTTGCCAAATACATAACCCGCTGTGAAGTTGTAGTAGTTATAGGTTCTCGCGATTGATTCGTTCGTATAGCTCAGCACCCCCGTCTTGTCTCTTAATCTTGTCGGCAACAGGTGAGGAACAGAAACTCCTACAAAGTATTTCTTTCCATACCAGTAGATACCAAATCCAAAATTCGGAACAAACAGGTTCTCATTGATCTGGAAGGCCGGGTCATTGGGGTTGTTGGGCAACTCTGCTTTGCTGTTTTGCTGGTAGAAGTAGCTCAGCGAGGCTTGAAGACCAAAGCACAGTCTGGATTGTTTGATCCGTAAACGGTAGGCGAATGAAGGGGTTACACTGAAGCTGTTTGAAAAGCCCAACCGGTCATTGGAGATAACCATGCCCATTGCATACTGGTCTCTTCTGAACGGGGTGTGAACGCTAATGTTCGCCGTCTTCGGCGCTCCATCAAAGCCCGCCCACTGGTGGCGGTATATACCCATCACACTCACCACTTCCTGGCTTCCTGCATACGCCGGATTGATGAATAGTCCGTTGAACATATACATGCTGTATGCTGCATCCTGCTGCGCCTGTATGCCCGTCAGCATGCCCACACTTGCCAGTATTGTTATCAGTATCTTTTTCATAGTCTTTGGTTTTTTCTGGTTTTCTTTTGTGAAAGCATCGCGCCGTTACCGGTGCGATGCTTTTCCGTCTTTTATCTGTGTATTACTACGTATTTGGATTCGCGCTTGCCTGTACCGTCGTTGTATGAATAGATGATATAGTAAGTACCATCCGGCAACGCAACTCCTTGCATGTTGTGACCATCCCAATCGTTTTGGTAAGGCCCTTGACTGTTCCATACTTCAATACCCCATCGGTTGAATACACGAAGTTCTGCCTTCGGATAATCATCGTTGCACGGTATCTGGAATATCGGATTGTATTCATCCCCGTTAGGAGAGAACGCATTCGGAATGAAGCACGGCCCAAGTACAGTGATACAAATATCCGCGGTATCACAATAGAGGTAGGTACCCGTCACTGCACAAACCATGTAGGTGAAGTGTTCATCGCCCTTGTATTCATTATTCGGAGTGTAGGTTACTGTATGATCTTCATTAACCACTGCCACACCATGTTCAGGATCGCTGACTATGGTTATCACGGTATCTCCAGCTAAAGGTATTATATCGTTAGCCAGCGGATTTACAGTCACCGGCTTATTTGCACTGGTGGTATCAATATCACAAGGTTCAGGTACCGCTAGGATGATTGTATCCAGAACAGTCATGATTACCACTGAGGTATCGCAGCCAAACTCATTACAAACAACGATGCAGAACGTATCATCACCTTTGAATTGCTCATCCGGAGTGTAAGTAAAGCAGGCCGAATCTATAATCTCTGCGGTTCCGTTTCGTGGATCACATATTGATTGTATCTTCCAAAGAGGTAATGAGAATACGAAATCTCCGATACAAACCGTGTCAATGGTGTTCACGAAGGTAGTATCATAAATTGTATCCAATACCGGAGGAGGACAATCCCGGATATTAATTACGATGTAAGAAGTATCACACATACGAGGTGCGCCATCATCACACATGTAATACTGGAACCGGACGGTTCCTACTTTACCGTTAGGCAAGAATTTAATTTCATCTGTACCGATGAATGTAATGGCACCCAACGTACCCGATATAAAGATCGTTACGTTCGTAATAATAAGCTTATTGCCATTTGAAACGGTATCATTACGAAGTACAGATAATGTTACTTCTTCATCACGACATATCAGAACGGTATCAGGTCTGGCATCAATGTATCTGCAAAGCGCGACGACTATCTTGCCGGTATCACACAATTGCGGACTTCCATTGTCGCATATTGCATAGCAGAACGTGTCTGGATGAAGGGTGGTAAGACCAGTACCAGCGACATAAGAAATAGTTCCGTTTTCATTAATAGTTGCTGTTCCAAATTTAGGCATACATGGAATAGCGGTTACCCGAATTGAATCTCCAACATCCACATCAGCATCATTGCTTAATACATTCATCACCAATGTATCTGAACATATCATAAACACATCGTCTCCAGCCACCGGCGGATCGTTAATCGGACATACATCAATGTATATGTTCGCAGTGTCACATGCGTTGTTACAGTTCTTGGTACAGACTCGGTATGTGACTGTATCTTTACCATTGAAATTGGTATTTGGTCGGTAGTTAACCGTATTCCCGGAAACCGTAGCAGCACCGTGTCCTTGACGGACAATTACAATGGTCGCAATGGAACTTTCAAAGTTCGAATCATTTGCCAACACGTTCACAGAAACAGGAATCTCTTCACAAGTACTAACCGTGTCATCATTCGCCTCTGGTGCTTGCGTAACGTGAATACAAATGGTATCCCGGGTGATACATAGGTTACTGCTAACCACTCTTGCTGAAACACAGAAGTCTACTCCAGCCGGATTGACTATAAGCGGATTGACACCAGTACCTAATAAATTGCCACCACTATTATACCAGAATACATTTGTCACATCTACTCCATAATTAGCAGTGATGCTAATTGGAGTACCTCCACAGACTGAATCCTGAGAAGCAGCTAAACTGAGTGAAGGAGCTGGTTTAATTTCAACATTAATCGTTGCTGAATTGAAGCAATGCGTCAATGTATCAGTATAAGTATAGGTAATTACATTCTGACCAACATTAGCACTTGCCGGAGTGAATGTTCCGGTAGAACTCATCCCCGGTCCACTAAATGCACCACCGGATGGCGTTCCAATAAAAGTTTGATCTACATCATACCTGCAATAGCCGGGCAAGTTTCCTGTAATAGAAACACTTGGAGGAGCATTAACTGCAATGCACACAGTAGTGTCACCGATACAACCTGTAATGGGTTGCGTGTAGGTATATTTTATACACCAATTGCCAATACCAGTGATAGCAGGATTAAACGCTCCATTAAAAATTCCAGAACCTGTAAATACCCCACCAGCCGGAGAACCAACTAAGAAAATTGGTGGTTGATTCAGACAATACGTTGTTGGGAATCCAACTACAGAAATAGAAGGAAGAGCATTTATGTCTATGCAAATAGTATCACGGGTAAGACATTGGTTCGGAGAATTGATAGCGGTAGCAACCACACAATATTGAGTTCCGGTTGGGGTCACTGTAATCGGTCCCGTTCCACCACCAATACTACTTCCATCTAATCGAGTCCAAATGATATTAGAAACATCCAAACTATACGATGGTGTAATGACCACTGCACTACCTGAGCATACAGATTGCTTTGATGCCGTCAAATCAAGAGTTGGTGCACTTTTGACGTTGATGACGACATTCGTGGTATTAGAGCAAAGTGTTAGTGAATCCGTATAAGTATATGTAATTGTATCTTGTCCAACACCGGCACTTGCAGGAGTAAAGGTACCTGAAGCGTTGATTCCACGACCAGAGAATACTCCACCTGCGGGACTGCCAGTTAATGTTACGGCTGGTTCATACAGACAATAGTTTGGTGCATTGCCCGCAATACTTACTACAGGAAGAGGACTGACCGTTATACAGATAGTAGTATCGTCAGAACAATTCGTCAGCGGATTAGTGTAGGTATATTTAATACACCAGTTACCTACACCTGCGGCTGATGGTCTAAAGGTGTTACCAAACAATCCGGGGATAGTAGTAAAAGTTCCTCCCGAAGGAATACCAGAAATAACCACATCACCAGCAGAAATACAATATTGAGAATTGAGCCCAGAAATACTTGCCACAGGAGGATCATTTACAATTACCCTAACTGTATCTATGGCTTGGCATCCCTTCGAATCTGTACCAATTAAACGATAGGTAGAACTAGTTGTGGGACAAGCTTGAGGGTGCGGAGCTGTAGGATTACTTACGTCTCCTAACCATTGTAGTGTGTATGGACCTACCCCTCCAGAGACAGGAATCGAACCTCCTAATGTTACACAACCTAAATTGTTTGAACAAAGCGAAGGCAAATTAAACCCTGCATCAACATTGACCGTATTTGGAAGGACAGTTACAACAGCACAATCCGGATCTGATTTACAACCAAAGCTATCCGTAACAATTACGCAGAAGTTAGTCTGGAATCCCAAGTTTTTAACCACAGGATTTGCACAGCTATTACAACTGAGGGATATATCAAATGGAGGATCCCAAGCGTAGGTATATGGGCCAACAGTTCCTGAGGCTGTAGGTGAGCCACCTATTATTGCACTGTCAAAGCTACAAGCAAAAATTGTTGCATCCGGTCCTGCAAATGCAGAGGGAAGAGCACGAAGAGATATGCTAATATCATCAGTAGATGAACATCCCAATGAATCTTTAACAGTCAGCGTATAGGAAATATTTGATGTGATATTTTGGGCAACCGGGTGAGCCACATTGGAATTTGGAATCAGGAATAAAGAGGGACTCCATGTATATGAATAAGCTCCGGTACCACCGGTGGCAACAGAATTTCCCCCGAGCATTACCGAGGTGCGGTTACAGGTCAGGGTATCTTTGCCAGCGTCAACAATTATCAGCGGACTTACAAATAGGTCCATAGAATCGGAGATGTTGCAACCCAAAGCATCGGTAACAGTCAAATAATACCGTGTAGTAGTTAACGGAGAGGCACATGGGTTGGCGATAAATGGATTATTTAACCCAGGAACCGGAGCCCATTGGTAAGCATAAGGAAGTTGCCCGCCTTGCGCTGAAGGCGTTCCCCCAATATTTATACATGTGCTACTATTGACGCAATATGTTTTGTCCAAACCAGCATCAACTGTAAGATTAGATGGATTAACAGTGACTTTAGCTTCATCAATAGCAATGCACCCGGTCGCATTGTCGGTAACCGTTACACTAAAACTAGTGGTCACCGTCAATCCTGTAACTATCGGATTGGGAATAGTTGAACCATTTAGATTAGCTGATGGAGACCATTGATATGAATAATTACCAGAACCACCAGAGCCTGTTGGAGAAGATCCTAGGATGACAAACGAACCAGGACAGCTAATCATAGATTGATCAGAACCGGCGTTAGCGATTATTGACTGACTGACGTTTATTGTCTGGCAAGCTGAAGCCGAGCATCCTGCGACATCTGTAATAGTCACGCAATAAGTGCTGGTAACAAGCGGATTCGCTATCGGATTTGAAGTGGTATTATTATTCAGTCCACTACCGGGAGACCAGCTATATGTAAATGCTGGCGTTCCACCTCCTGCGGTAGGATTACCACCGAGACGAGCATTTCCTCCTTGGCAAATTGAAGTGTCAAGACCGACAGATGCAGTTATCGAAGGGTTGGCAGCAACGGTCATAGAATCTATGGCTTCACAACCATTTGCATCTTGAACCAGAACAGTATATACCGTCGTCATCGCTGGATTGGCCAAAGGGTTCGCAATAAAAGTTGAATTAAGAATGCCAGCCGAAGGGGACCAATCAATTGAATATGGAGATTGTCCTCCAGACACTGTAGGACTACCACCAATAATCACCGGAGAGTTTTGACCTATGCAAACACTTTTATCCAAACCTGCGTCTGCTGTTAAAGTAGAGGGTAAAACCTGCACCAATACATCATTTTGAGCCGTACATCCGTTTTTATCGGTTACTACAACCGTATAAGTCTGCGACGAACTTAAATTGCATACAAATGGATTGGAAGATGAATTGTTACCCAAACCAGTTTGAGGCGACCAAGAATATGTGTATGGACTTGATCCTCCAGATGCTGCAGGGGATCCACCAATGGTAGTACAAGCTCTAGGACATGAAACTGTGACTCGGTCTAGACCCGCATCGGCAATTGGGTTTGGGTTTACAATAATAGTTACGATCGCACTATTGCTGCAATTAAGAGAGTCTAACACAGTCAATGTGTAAGTAACGTTACTTGTAGGACATGCCACAGGATTTGCGACGTTGTTTGCTGATAAGAAATTCGTAGGAGTCCAGTTGTATGTATAATTGCTACCAGTTCCCCCAGAAGCAGTAGGTACCCCACCGAGCGTTTTACATGTGCCGGAACATAAAGTATCTGTAGCACCCGCATTTACACTAGGACGTGGGTTAATTGTAATACGCACGGAATCTGTGGCTATACAACCACTTGCGTCCGTTACTACAACTTGATAAGTAGTTGTACTATTAGGACTGGCAATAGGATTAGCAGCGGTGGCATTGGTCAAGCCAACTGTCGGAGTCCAAGCATAGATATATCCAGGACTTCCTCCTATAACGGTCGGATTACCCCCTAAAGCTACCGAAACGGAAGATCCCGCACAGAACGATACACTGTTACCTGCATAAGCCGTCATGTTACTGTTCGCAACATTTACTATTACCTGATCAAAATTAGAACATCCAAACTGGTCAGTAACTTGCAATGTATATGTTGCAGAAGAACCCAGATTTTTAACATAAGGGTTACATGATGTAGCGCTGCTCAGTCCTCCCGACGGAGACCAAGAGCATATTAATCCACCACTACCACCGCTTCCAGAAGGAGAACCGCCTATTTGTACACTATCTCCAGAGCAAGCTACTAGCGTTTTGTCTACACCAGCATTGGCAACAGGATTTGGACGAACAGTTAAAAGTACATTATCTGTAGCAGAGCATCCATTCAAATTAATTACAACCAAAGTATAGTTTGTTGTAATCGTTGGATTTGCAACTGGATTCGACGCACTTGTACTACTTAATCCAGCAGCAGGAGACCATGTGTAGCTATACCCTGGTATTCCGCTACCGGTTCCCAAGATTACCTGAGAGCCATTACATATAGCAGTATCCAAACCTGCATCAACAACGGGCAGAGGATTTACTGTAACCATTACAGAATCTACAGCCGAACAACCCTTACTATCTGTTACCGTCACAAAGTATTTGGTAGTACTAACCGGATGGGCAATTGGGTTTGCCGGATTTGTCAAATCCAAAGTACCACTAGGCGACCATGAGTACGAATACGTTGGAGAACCGCCCACAGCAGTTGGAATACCTCCCAGAGTAAATCCTGCAATACTTCCTGAACAAATAGCGCCATCCTGGCCCGCCTCAGCAGATAGATTGCTGGTGGTCACGGTAGCCAACATTACATCTGTTGATTGACATCCTTTAGAATCTGTAACTGTTAATGAATAAAATCCGGAGCTATTTAATCCCTTCAAATATGGATTACATGCACTTGCACTACTTAAACCGGCTCCAGGACTCCAAGCACAAATTAAAGCACCAGTACCACCAGAACTCGCAGGTGTGCCACCAATCTGTATACTATCTCCAGGACAGCTTAAAATTGATTTATCAGGTCCGGCATTTGCCAACGGATTTTGATTTACAGTTAATAGTAAATTATCGCTAGAATGACAGCCATTGGCATCCGTAACGGTCAAAGAGTAAACGGTAGAATTAACCGGACAAGCAGTCGGGTTCGCAATGTTTATTGCATTTAGCCCAAGAGAAGGCGACCAAGTATATTGATAAGCCGGTGAGCCTCCAGAAGCCGCGGGAGTTCCTCCAATAACGGAACAAAAACCAGCACAAATTTCGTTGTCCACACCAGCATCAGCTAGCGGTCGAGGGTTAATTGTAACTTTAACTGAATCAAATGCACTACAACCACTTGCATCCGTAACAACGACAACATAAGTAGTTGTATTCAGTGGGCTTGCCGATGGATTAGCAACTGATGAGTTGCTTAGTCCCAATGTAGGGGTCCATGAATAAGTATAAGATGGCGTCCCTCCTACCACCGTAGGATTCGCTCCTAAGCTGATTGACCCTAGCGAACCTTCACACAAGAATCCATCATTACCAGCATAGGCGGTCATGTTACTATTGACAAGTCTTACCAGTACCTGATCAGACCCAATACATCCAAATTGGTCTGTAACAACCAAAGTGTAAGTGATTGGAGCAATTAGATTTTTGACATAAGGATTACAGGATGAGGAACTGCTTAGTCCGTTATTAGGAGACCACGCGCACACTAACCCTCCACCTCCGCCATTTCCAGAAGGAGAGCCACCAATTTGGACACTATCCGATGGGCAAGCAATTAGAGATTTATCAACTCCCGCATCAGCAGTCGGATTGGCCCGAACCGTAACAAGAACATTATCCGCAGCCGTACATCCGGTAGGATATGTAACCGTTAATGAATAATTCGTTGTTGTAGACGGCCCTGCAGTAGGATTAGATATACTGGTACTGTTTAGACCAATACCAGGAGACCATGCATAAGTATTACCGGGTATTCCTGTGCCAGTCCCTAATGTTGTCTGAGAACCAGCACATATCGCGGTATCCATGCCAGCGTTAGCAAGCGGTACTGGATTAATCGTAACTGTAACAGAGTCAACTGAACTACAGCCTTTACTATCAGTAATTGTAACGTAGTACTTTGTTGTCGAAAGCGGCAGCGCAATTGGATTGGCTGGATTGGTTAAATCCAGTGTTCCACCATTCGGAGACCAGGAATAAGAATACGGAACAAAACCACCGGTGGCAGTTGGGGATCCTCCCAACGTAACACCTACTGTTCTATCTGCGCAAATTGCACTGTTCTGTCCGGCTTCGGCTGCTAACGTATTTGGTGTAATGCTTACCAAAACTAAGTCAGTTGCAGTACAACCTTTCGAATCTATTACATTAAGTGTATACAGTATAGGTGAAAAAATTCCATTTATGGATGGATTGCATAATGCTGGATCACTCAGGCCATTTATCGGGCTCCATACGCAAGTCAAGGTCCCGGTTCCTCCAGAACTGGCAGGTGTTCCGCCTATCTGGATACTATCACCCGGGCAAATAGAAATTGATTTATCCGGTCCTGCATCCGCTATCGGATTAGGACTAGGGGTAACGGTAATGTCATCAGAGTGCGCACAACCTTTGCTATCGGTCACCACCAACTGATAGGTAGTCACCACCGTAGGAGATGCCCCTGGATTGGATACACTCGACGAGCTTAGGCCAAGGCTTGGATCCCAACTGTAGGTGTATGGAACTGTGCCAGACGAAGCACTTGGGCTGCCGCCAATTATCACGGTCTTGCCGCTACATACATTCGTATCTACACCCGCATTCGCCACCGGCTTCGGATTAATCGTCACAAATACTGCATCCGTAGCCGTACAGCCCTTGCTGTCTGTTACCGTAACTGTGTAGTTCTCACTGCTCTGATTACATGCTACCGGATTTGATGTGCTGTTGCTGCTTAATGAACCTCCTGTCCAGCTATATGTGTATGGTGGAATTCCGCCAACTACTGTCGGGAAGGATCCCAACTGAACGCAGTTGCCAGAACATACTTCTTTGTCTTCGCCCGCATCTACCGATAAGGTAGTGGTGACCACATTCACCGTTACAAAATCAACCGATGAACATCCGCTTGCATCTGTAACTGTCAATCCATAAACCGTCGTTGTTGCTAAGCCTTTAACTGTCGGGTTAGCTATATTGGTAGCGCTCAATGCCGTACCAGGTGACCAACTGTATGAGTAGGCACCCGTTCCGCCTGTCGCCGCCGGATTGTCACCAATCGTAATGCTGTCCCCAGAACATAAGCTCAACGATTTGTCTGCGCCTGCTTGTGCCACCGGGTTAGGACGAACCGCAACTAAAATGTCATCTGTTGCTGTGCAACCTAAACCATCTGTTATCGTCAGCGTATAGCTCGTCGAGTTGGAAGGGGTTGCCGTAGGTCGTTCAATAAATGCATTGCTTAATCCAATGCTCGGTGACCAAGTATAGCTATAAGCTCCTGTACCTCCCGTTGCTACATTCGTTCCTCCCAGTGCTATTCCCTGTCCCGCACAAACTGAGGTATCTGCTCCGGCATCTGCTACCGGTGACGGGAATACGTAAAGGGTTACGGAATCAATCGTCTGACATCCTTTCGCATCGGTAACCGTCAGATGGTAGGTCGTTGTTTGTGATGGATATGCTAAAGGATTCGCCGGATCGGAAATATCCAGAGTGCTGTCCGGTGACCAAGTGTATGAATATGGTAAGAATCCACCCATTGCTGTTGGAATACCACCCAATCTTACACTCGCTCCTGCAAAACGACATATCGTATCGGTTACTCCTGCTTCAGCAGTCAGGGAACTTGGCACAACCAGTAGGTTCACCGCATCTGTCGCAGTGCATAAGTTGATATCCGTCACTTTTACCGTATAGGTAGCAGATGCCAATAAAGCACAGGCTTCCGGATTGGATATATCGGTTGCACTCAAATTGGTCGAGGGATTCCATGAGTAAGTGTATGGACCCACACCGCCTGTTGCCGTCGGAGAGCCACCGAGGATCACACAGCTTGCGCTACATGCGTTGACCTGTGCATCTGTTCCTGCATTTACTACTGGGTTCGGACGGACAATAACGGTCACATTCGAATTACTCGTGCAACCATTAAAATCTGTTACTAATAATATGTAAGTAGAGGTTCCCGCAGGGCTTACTAAAGGATTAGCGACCGGCAAGGTACCACCCACACTCCATGAGTAGGTATAAGGTCCGGTGCCACCACTTGCGGAAGGACTGCCTCCAATGTTTACATTCTGTCCCGCACAGATAGCGGTATCTACTCCTGCGCTTGCCTGTGGGTTGGCGTGAACAGTTATCGTAGCCGAAGCGCTGGCTATACAGCCAGAGGCATCGGTCACTGTCACCGTATATATATAAGACCCAACTGTATTTGGGTTTACGGTTACTATTTGTGTATTGGTCGCTGTCATGTTTGATCCGCTCCAGCTATAGCCGGAGGCCGTTGATCCTCCTGATATGTTGGCAGTCAGGTTGACACTACTGCCGCTGTTCGCACACCAAGAAGTATTGCCGCTAGCACTTATGCTTGCCAAAGGCGGACTATTGGTCACTGTCACTAACACCGCATCACTGGCAGAACATAAATTTCCATCAGTAACTACTACTGTATAGGTTTCTGTAGCCGTGATCCCCTGTACAATTGGATTGGATATGCTTGTAGAGGATATTCCTCCCGTTGGAGACCATACATAAATATAGGATCCACCACTTCCAACAGATGCTGTCGGACTGCCGCCTATCTGGATTCCTCCAGGACTACAGAAAGGTAGTGTTACATCAGTACCTGCATTTGCTATCGGGTTATTGTTTACGTTGACGGTCGTACTAGCTGTAGCTGTACAGCCATTTGAGTCGGTCACTAATACTGCATAAGCAGTCATAGCCGTTGGACTGACCATCGGATTAGCTACCGGTGACGCTCCGTTGTTCCATGAATAAGTATAAGGAGACGTACCGCCACTTGCCGTCGGCGAACCGCCCAGAACAGTACTCTGTCCAGAGCAAATTGCCGTATCTATATGTGCATTTGCAAGTGGAGTATTATGTACCTGAATCGTTTGAGTGGCTGAAGCCGTACAATTAGACGCATCGGTAATAGTTACTGAATAGTTATAAGAACCCGCAGTTCCAGGATTCACCGTTGCTACTTGTGCGTTCGTCGGTGTAATGCTCGAACCGCTCCAGTTATATCCAAAAGGCCCATTGCCTCCTGATACGCTTGCTGTTAGATTGACACTGCTACTGCTGTTCGCACACCAAGAAGTATTGCCACTGGCACTGATACTTGCCAACGGTGGACTGTTGGATAATGTTACTGATACCACATCACTGGCAGAACATGAATTTCCGTCAATCACTAATACCGTATAGGTGTCTGAAGCTGTTAGTCCCTGTACCACAGGATTGGATATACTGGTGGATGACAAGCCACCCGATGGAGACCATGTATAGGTATAGGATCCGCCACTTCCTCCGGAAGCCGTTGGGCTGCCTCCTAACTGAATTCCTGTAGGACTACAAGCCGGAAGTACCACATCCAAACCGGCATTGACCACTGGTTTTGAATTTACATTAACTGAAGTGCTGGCAGTGGATGTACATCCATTTGAGTCAGTCACTAACACTACATAAGCAGTTGTTCCCGAAGGATTTACTACCGGATTAGCTATCGGTGAGGCCCCATTGTTCCAAGAATAAGTGAATGGAGAGCTGCCGCCAGATGCCGTCGGTGAACCGCCTAGGGTTACACTCTCTCCCGAACATATCGTATGAGTCGGATTGCCCGCATCTGCTACAACTTCGGGGAATACACGTACAGAAATTGAACTACCTGCTTGGCAGCCTGTCGCGTCGGTAATAAGTACAGAATATATATAAGCCCCTTCACTGTTGGGACTAGCTACCGTAATAATTCCAGTATCCTTGCTTAAAGATTGTCCTATCCAACTTAGGCTATAAGGTGTGGTTCCGCCTGAAGGAATAGCTGCAAATCCAACTGCACCTCTTACTCCTTCACACCAATAAGTAGGGTTATTCGGGGCTATAGATACTTGAAGTGAAGAACCCGTTACATCTACAAATACAATATCGGAAGCACTACAACCATTTGCATCGGTAACCGTTACCGTATAATTGGTCGGAGAGCCTATTCCGGCTACTGATGGATTAGCCGTCGTATCAGATGTTAATCCTGAAGGAGGTGACCATGCATAGCTGTAAGGGGAAGTTCCGCCCGTTGCCGTCGGAGATCCACCTAACACCGCTCCGGACACACTACACGAAGGAATCGTTTTGTCCGTCCCTGCATTCGCTGTCACACCCGTGTTCACCGTTACACTCGTAGTAGCAGTTCCCGAGCATCCAAACGCATCGGTAATGGTCACATTATATGTTCCCGCTTTTGATAAGTCAGCACTCGTAATATCCGGATTCTGTAAGCCACTCGCGAATGATGGACCTGATAAGGTAAATGTATAGGTCGGTGTACCACCTCCGGGGCTAGAGTTCAAATTGATTGTTCCTCCGGCGCAGACCGGAGAGTTACTACCCGCTGTTACACTCAATGCCGGTTGTACCGTAATAAAGTTGGTAGAAGCGCTGGCCGTACATCCATTGTTATCTGTCAATTCTACCTGATATATACCACTCATCAAGGTAGTGGCATTAGAAATACTTGGATTCTGAGTTAAGTTAGAAAAAGATTGAGGGCCTGACCACACATAAGTATAGCCCGGCGTACCTCCCGATGGAGTCGAGGTCAGCAGGATGGTAGTTCCGGCACAATACGAAGCACTCGAACTTCCTGCCGTAACCGATGGCAGTGGATTGACCACTACATTCACCGATAAAGAAGCAGCCGAAGTACATCCTGCCGGACTGCTCTGGAGTCACGGTATAGTTACCCGCCATCGAAGCATTGACATTGTTTCTGTTGATTGGATTGCCACTCTCTGTAAAGGCATTAGGACCGCCCCAGTTGAACGTGTTTCCTACATCTCCGTCAGCACTTAGTGTCAGCGTTTGACCGGCACACAGTGGGTTAGGATTTGCCGCTACATTGGTTGGAGCCGTTGGAGTAGCATTTACTACTAAAGAAGCAGAGTTAGCGGATGGTGAAGTACAGCCCGTAACCGTTTGGGTCACACTATATATCCCCGCCATCGCTAAGGTTACATTATTTCTGGTTACCGGATTACCATTTAAGGTAGCTCCATCCGGAGTGGTCCAAGTGAACGTCGCACCACCTTGACCTATAGCAGATAGCGTAATATCATTTCCTGTACAGATAGGATTCGGAGAGACCGTTACTCCGGTTGGTGCCAGTGGGGTAGGGGTTACTACTAAGTTCAAAGCCGCCGAAGGGGCTGAGTTACAACCCAATACCGTTTGGATCACGGTATAGTTACCGCCCATAGCAAGTGTTACACTGTTTCTTGTTAAAGGATTGCCTGTCGGATTAAGTCCATCCGGTGTCGTCCAAGTAAATGTAGCGCCACCTTGTCCGCTTGCCGTCAGGGTAACATCATTACCCGTACAGATTGGATTAGGTGTTGCATCTAAACTGGTTGGAGGAGCAGGGGTAGTATTGACTACTAACGATGCGGAGTTTGCCGATGGTGACGTACAGCCCGTAACTGTTTGGGTCACACTATATACGCCTGCCATCGCTAAACTTACATTGTTTCTTCCTACCACTTTGCCATTCAATATCGGTCCATCCGGTGTCGTCCAAGTGAATGAGGCACCACCTTGACCTGTAGCAGATAAGGTAATGCTGTCTCCGGTACATACCGGAGTCGGAGAGACCGTTACTCCAGTTGGAGCTAATGGATTGGCATTCACCACTAAGGAGGCAGAATTAGCAGATGGGGAGGTACAGCCCGTAACCGTTTGGGTGACACTATATATTCCCGCCATCGCCAACGTTACATTGTTTCTGGTTACCGGATTGCCATTTAAGGTAGGTCCATCCGGGGTAGTCCACGTAAAAGTAGCACCGCCAATACCTGTGGCAGATAGCGTAATATCATCGCCCGCACATACCGGACTCGGAGAGACCGTTACTCCGGTTGGTGCAGATGGGGTGGAAGTTACTACTAAGTTAAGGGCCGCTGATGAGGCTGAAGGACAGCCCAACACAGTTTGGGTCACGGTATAGTTACCGCCCATAGCCAGTGTTACATTGTTTCTTGTTAAAGGATTGTTCGTCGGATTGAGCCCATCCGGGGTCGTCCAAGTGAAGGAAGCGCCTACTTGCCCGCTTGCCGTTATCGTTACAGAATTACCCGTACATATTGGGTTCGCAGATGCATTCAAACTAGTTGGTGCAGCCGGGGTAGCATTCACTACTAAGGAAGCAGAGTTCGCCGATGGCGACGCACATCCATTCACGGTCTGAGTTACACTATAAACACCTGCCATCGCTAAGGTTACATTGTTTCTGATTACCGGACTGCCATTCAATACCGGTCCATCAGGGGTTGTCCATGTGAACGTGGCACCAACCTGACCTGTAGCGGATAAGGTAATGCTGTTTCCACTACATACCGGACTCGGAGATACCGTTACTCCCGTCGGAGTATTCGGCGTGGCGATAATTGTGATATTTATGGTTGCCACCGTGGCCGTACATCCGGCTAGAGTGATTTCTGTCAATGAATATAAACCACCCATACCTACGGTTACATTATTTCGGTTTACTACCGCCGTATTATTGGCCGTAAATCCTCCCGGACCCGTCCAGTTAAAGGTAGAGCCCACCTGTCCGTTCGCTGTCAACTGCATGTTTTGACCAGCGCACAAAGTATCATTGGGCAGTACGGAAATAGTAGGTTTTGGTGGAGACGGTGGATCAACTAAAACAAAAGGTCCCTTAATCGTGTCGCCGCATCCAGGGTTGGTCGCATGAAACACCCATATACTGTCATAAGACCCTGCAATAAGATTTGGTATCACTAAATTCCCCACACCATTAGTAGTAACAGACAAAGGACCCACCGGAGTAACTCCGCGTCTATACTTTACCTGATAAGGAGTATTCGGTAATAAAGTGGTGTTCGACAGGGTAATAGAACCATCGCTTCCCGAACAAGTGGAAGGGTTTTGGAAGGCCACACTCGCGTTGTTCAGATTCACGCAGTGATAGCGGATCACTAGATAATCTTCCACCTCACCATTTATGTAGTTCACATTATTGGGTGGGTTCGCCACATTCATCAAAGGGTCTGTGCTGATTCTTATTCTTAAATAGGAAGTATCAATAGATCCTGATGTCCAGTTGAATCCATTCCAAGATAAGGTAGCAGAAATAGCGCCGTTGGCTACTCTTACCGTATCCACCTCGCCCGCATCAAAAACTCCATTCCGGTTGAGATCAAGCCATGCAGCTACAATCGCTGTAGAACCGGTGGTGTTCGTAACCGGTATTGTAACAGTATATTTGGTGGCGGTATCTTGTATTAATATCTGTGATCCCGGAATACCATCTTCATCATCTAAATCTGATTGATCATCTACATTTGCCCTCGTTCCGGGTGAAACCGGATAAAAGTCTTCTGCATCTTCCAAAGCACCGATCCTAAGGTTACCAACAATGTTATGTCTGCCGGTGCCATAAGACGTAGGTGCATCTCCCTGGTCATAAGTAAAGATCGCCCCAATACGCCATTTGAAAACCAAGTGGATATCATCGCCGTTAGTCGAATTATTTATATCAAAAACCTGGTTCGGACCACTTAAAGGCCCAATGACTGCCGGCTGAAGTGAGGTGCTGTGTACCGTTGTTCCCAATACAATCAAGGTATCACCTTCTACCACAAAGTGGTTACTGCCCGCAGGAGTACCCGTTTCTCCTAAATAATCATTGTCAGTTCCTCCTACATAAGTACAGAATAAGTTATTAGACAGGTTTGTCTCCAACGCTATCCAGAAAATATCCCAAGTGCCGCCATTATATGTACTGTCATAGAATGAATTACCTGCTAAATCCAAATTCTTCACCGGAAATCCATCTGGGTTACCTGCTGTCTTAGGCTGTGATCCTGTTTCTCCAAACACCATTACTGCTGATTCCTGACCATATAATCTTATCGTATTTCCACGGTCGTTACCTGTACCGCTGAAATAGGTCGCCTTCCAGGGATTGCCTGCTCCGGTTCTACCTGTTCTTGGCAGTTTTCCAATAATTCCATCATCATTACCGGTTCCGCTATTTTAGTGAAACGAAATCTCGAAAGCGAATCAGAACCTAAAGGAAGGTTATCGCTCCGCGTATATCCGGTAACATATATAGTATCGTTGGCGCCAATAGTCAATCCGTTAAACTGGTTGGTACCAGAACTGCCTCCAATACGGCTCAACATCGAAAAGCTACCTCCGGCCGCCGGAATCACTCCCACCACGGCATCCTGGTCAACCGAACCCGTAGGATAGGCTCCCGCTGAATTTACCAAACCGGGAAATGTTGCTACCGAACTGTTCGTGTAACCACAAAAGGCGACTGCCCCATCAGAAAACATCTGAAGGTCATTCAAATCGTCCGTGCCGCTTCCGCCTATAAAGGTTCCCATCGCCAAGGTGTTCAATCCCGTAAACCGAGCGATGTACATATCATTTCCTCCATCATAAGATCCATCCGGAGCATTGACCAAATAAGAGGGAGTACCGGTGGAATTAGCGCCAAACCTTCCTCCCACTACATAATCAGTATTGGAGGTAGCACGAATAGTGACCATACGGTCGGAACCGGTACCACCAAGATAAGAGGAGTATAATAAGGTGCTCAAATTAGAACTGAATGCTGCCACAAAGCCATCATTCCCAGTTCTGGTTCCGTCAAAAGCGGCAGTGCCAGGAGCAACAGGCTGTGCGAAATCTCCCCCTACATATCCGCAAACAAATACGCGGCTGTTATCCGGTGACAAACTCAAACCGTAAATAGCATCCGGCTTTGCACTACCGAAATAAGTCAGCCGAAGCATTTTGGTTCCATCGCTACTCAATACATAAACCATGCCATCCCGGTTATTGCCATCACCACTGGTTCCTGCGTCATTATAGATAGAGTCATATCCGAAAATAGCCGCGCCAACGTATGAACGGGTAAATTGTACGTTCACATTTCCGCCACAATAAACATTACCCGCTGCATCTACATCTACCGCAAAAAGATATTCATCAAAACTATTGGTGCCTCCGTCCACCCAAGTTCCCCATTTCAAACTCGGGTCAATAATTAAAGGATAGCGCTCGTCAATAGGCCCTTCTGCTTTAAAGATGGCAGCGTCGCCATCTAAAGCAAAGGACATCTGAACCGGAACTTTCTTTCCATTAATCAACTGGTACGATTCCGGTATATCAAACTTCACTTCGTTAAAACGAATTTTAACCGACAGATTTCCCTTTTCGTCAATTCTCAGTTTGTCTTGTCCTTTAAATCTCATTTTAATATCGCGGAAGTTAGCGCCCGGTTTTACTACCCAGTCAAACTCCATCACTTTATTATCTTGGCTATACATCCGAAGATCTATCCCATTATATATGTCTTTCAAATCTACTTCGCCATAAGCCGAAACATCCGACGCATGATGTGAAGCATCGGGTCCAATAAAATAATTGTACTTGGTTGAAAACTCATTCCGCTTTTCAACCGTGTAGTTCGGATTGTGACCATCCATGAAAATCCCCCAGCCATGAACCTGATAGGTATAGTTTTCTTCCTCCTCTTCTTCTTCCTCTTCTCCTTCGTGTTCATTCTTTAAATAGGAGAAGAAATAAAGGTGATCTTTCTTGACCACCATTTCACCTACGTTCGTATGCCCCTGCATCAAAACGTTCGGTTCCCATTGTCCTTTGTTTTCTTCAAAAGAAATCGTGTTCAAACTTTTCTTCAAAACATCCAGATAGCCCTGATTGGCAGCCGAAGTAGTTTGAGTAGTTTGTATTCGCGAAGCTTGTCCCTGCACATAAGTCGGCAAAACGAATGTTGCCATACAGATAATCAGCGCGAATACAAAAGACAAGTTTGGTTGAAGTCTAACTTTCTTCATAAGGATGTTTTTAAAATTTTGGATGGTGCTTAATAAGGATTGATTCATCATCGGACTAGAATTTCCGGTAGCTGTATATATATGTATGAATGAACTAACCGGCTCGTTGGTTTCAACGACACGATTAGAAAGGCTTGATTCAGAAACTTTGATTTTTGGTGTGCGGTAAAAATCTTCCATTCTCCTAGTTGTTTTGTTTGTGTGTTACTCTCCTGTCAAAAAGTCATTAAATTTTAAGAAACAAATTCTTTGAAACTTCTTTATTGTTTTAGAAATTCCGACTACATACTATTCGTCAGAGTTTCTGTTAAAATTATCAAAGCACAAATTTAGATTCCCAACACTATAAACCATCCGTCTTCCCGCATACTTATTCACAGGATAGTTGGAACGTGTATGGATTTTGATGCAGAAGGAAATTGTGACCGTGTCAGTCCGTTTCGTTCCAATAAATTATTGATAATCAAATCTACGAAGTTCTAAAGGCACTTGTAGTCACCCTATATTTTTCGCACTCGCCAATTTCCTTCCTGCACACCATCATTAAAAATATTCATCGAACGGCGAGTAGCCGTGAAGCCCAGTTGTGTTGCTGCTCTAGTCAAAGTTTTTCCGACCGAGAGTGAAATAGACAAGCCGCTACCCGGCAGCTCATATCGTTCAGCAGAAAAATAAAAAATCATGGGGCCGCTTTTCCCAGTGTTTGAAAATTCCAAAACAGTATCTGCCGAGATAACACCCGCTGCCCACTTTACCGGTTCCACCGCTTTTGGCTCTACCGTGCCACGACGAAGAGTAGCCTTGCTGCCTCGCGAATGGTCAATCGTTCGCGCCATTTCATACTGATTAAAAAGGAAAATATTGACCGCCGCAAACGTGGCCAGGTAGATGTCCAATTTATCCAGTATCTTATCTACTCGCTTCATCAAGCGTTGTACCTCACCGGTTGCATCATGACGCGCATCAGTCTTTGTTTTTGAAAGAGGAATGTCGGTAAAGAACTGTTCATACGTTGCTTTCAGTTCATTCACATCTGCCGGTCCGCTGTTGAAATCAGTTAAGAAAGCAGCCACCGGTTCAGCTACTATATGCAGCCGATATGCCGTCAAAGCCAAATCATTATCGCGCATTGCATCCAACGAAGACGGAAGGTATTCTTTCAATATAAGTGAAGCATCGGTACCGGTACTTTCCCAATAGGCGCTGAGCGCCCGAAATACCTTGAGCGTGATCGCTTCCAGTTCATTTCGTTCATCACTTTTTTGTTCAGTGAAACCACGATCGTCTTCCGTTGCTTCCATAGCAGCATCTATAATAGCGTCTATGCCATCGCTGAGTTGGGTTTGCAAAGCCGCTATTTGAGTTACCCCAGCCAGCACCGCAGTATTCCGCGTCAAAAAGGCTTTCACCTTTTCATACATGCCTAGTTTATCTTCTTGATGATTATCCATTTGATTTAAAGTATTGCTTTTAAATTCTTATAAGCAATAATAAGCAAAATAAAGCTGAATAATCAAACCACTAGCTCAATAAATAGTGCGTATTATTCATTTAGTTATAAAGTGTATTCATTCAATCACAAATTATATTCATAATGAAACTAAGTATATTCATTTTATTACTATTAGTATTTATTAAATTACAAACTGTATTCATTAAATTATATCTAGTATTCATTTTAGAACAAAATGTATTCATTTGAACATCTTTTTATTATCTTTGGGACGAAAATTAAGGGTAAGGAGTAGTAAAATAAAATTCAAGCATCAAAAAACAAGGCAATGATTAAACTAAAATTAAAACCGCTATTGCAAGCGCGAGGTATCAAGAACCCGCACACATGGCTGAAGGGTCTGGGAATCACACACAACATAGCTCAAAAGCTGTTGAGCAACAAGCAACAGAAGATTGACCGAAAACATATTGAGTTGATTTGTCTTCATGCGTATTGCACGCCAAATGATTTATTCTTTTGGCAACCGGATGGCAAAGCGGCGGACATTACCAACCATCCGATGCAGCAACTGCGCAACCCGACCGTGGTGAACCTGATTGCGAAAATCAAAGAAATGCCTTTGGATAAAATGAATGAACTCTATCAGCAGATGGAAGAAATAGAGAAAAAACAAAACCGGAAAAGCTAAGAACCCGTTAGATCGGTGAGGCTCTCTATCGGTTTATTATATTCGCCGGAACAAATCTTTAATTTATCATGACTGCAGAAAACATAAATAGTATAAAGAGCCGTTTAGAGGCGCTGAGGAGATTTCTTTGACATCGCTAACCGGAAACTCAAAATACAACAAGACGAATACACCAGCGCTCACCCCGAGTTCTGGAACAACCCTAAGAAAGCAGAAGAACTGCTGAAGGAAATCAAAATCAACAAAATCTGGATCAAGGCTTTTGAAGAGGCTTGGAAAACTTATGAAGACACGGTAGTGCTTCGCGAATTCTTCGAAGCCGGTGAAGCGACCGAAGTAGAATTGAAAGAAGCCTACAACCGGTCTATGGATTCGACCGATGATTTGGAATTTCGATCCACGCTCACCGACCATTCGGATGAGTTAAGCGCCGTGCTCGAAATCAATGCCGGTGCCGGTGGCACCGAAAGCTGCGACTGGGCAGAAATGCTGATGCGCATGTACGTGATGTGGGCAGAGAAGCATGGATATAAAGTGACCGAAGTAGAAAGAACAAATGATGATGTGGCCGGGATTCGCTCGGTGTCTATCGAGATTGAGGGTGAATTTGTTTACGGTTATCTGAAAGGAGAAAATGGGGTGCACCGGTTGGTGCGCATCTCTCCTTTCAATTCGCAAGGCAAGCGGCAGACCTCTTTTGCATCGGTGTTTGTTTATCCATTAGCCGATGATACGATTGATATAAAGATTCCTCCTTCGGAATTAGAGTGGGACACGTTTCGCTCCAGCGGTGCCGGTGGGCAAAATGTGAACAAGGTAGAAACAGCGGTGCGCTTGAAACACCTACCGACCAATATCGTCGTTACCTGCCAAATCACTCGTTCGCAACATGACAACCGCGACCGTGCTTTGCAAATGTTGAAATCAAAGCTCTACGAAATTGAAGTGCAGAAGCAAAACGAAGCTCGCGATAAATTAGAAGGAACCAAACGAAAAAACGAATGGGGTTCTCAAATCCGGAATTATGTTTTGCATCCATACAAATTGGTGAAAGATAATCGCTCGGGCTATGAAACTTCTAATCCTCAAGCCGTGCTGGATGGCGATTTGGATGCTTTTATCAAGGCATATTTATTGCAAGCCACTAAAAAGGTTTAAACGAGAAAGGGTTTATAACATCTGAAGCAGATAGCTGAGTTCTTCTGCTGATTTCTCATCGTTTGTTTGATGACAAATATCTAAGTGATAGGCAAATAGTTCGCGAAGAATGGACCGGTTGTCTGCCGGAGTGAAGTAATGCGACTCTTGCCTCATTTGTAATTTTTCGAGATAATCTTTGATTTCATTTCTCGAAAATATATTTCCCTTGTTCACCGGATTGATGTAGAACATCACTTCCTTTTCCAGATTCTCATTTAGCGAGAAATCAAGAATAGCCCGCTTGCAAAAAGCCAATATATAATGCTTCGTCAGATTGACACCGTAGGCAGGCAGCGATAGTTCGTGAGCAATTATCTGATAAATAATTCCGACGGTAATAGCCCCTCCCTTTTTTGTTTCAAACACATGATTGATACACAAGTCCTGATAATCTTTCGAAGTCTGCACACTGCTATATTCCAAATGCGAATAAAATACTTGATTGAATATCTGCACCTGCTCCAAGGGAGTTTGGTTCGGATTCAGTTCTAGCCAGATGCTTTGTTTAATCTTTTGAAGTCTCTTCCGAATATCGGCCAACTTGATGCCGGGGAAATAATAACGAGAGATAAGAAAGATACCGGTGGATAAATCAAGGTATTCTTGTTTCAGGTACTCTTGCCATTCGCTCACCAATGTTTCATATTGGATCTCGTGAATGATTTCGTCTAAGCGTTCATGTGTAATGGGAGGAAGTTGCGAGATTTCAATATCCTCCAAGGCGGGGATCACCTCCGGTCCGAGGCTTTTCAATTTCTGGTGAACATGCTTGAAAACTTCTTGATCTTCATCATCGAGTAGTTTTATTAAAGCAGTGATTTCACTTTCTATCGCCATCTATTTTTTCTTTCGACCCTTGAAGGACCTTCCCTTTTTTGTCGGGCCGCTTTCTCCCATAATCATCTGGACATCTTCCAGTGTGAGATATTCGGCATCCCGGTCTTTTGGTATTTTATAATTGTCTTTTCCTTTCTTTATATAAGGACCATACTGCCCTCTCAACACTTGAATTCCTTCGGCTTCAAAATTATGAATCACTTTGTTTGCATTAGCCTCTGCTTTGTCACGAATCAATGTTAGAGCGTCCTCTAAAGTAATCGTATAGGGGTCTTTGTCCTTGGGAATAGAAACAAACAACTTGTCGTGCTGCACGTAAGGGCCGAAGCGGCCAATGCTTGCCTTTACATCTTTCCCTTCTAACTGTCCCAGCGTTCTGGGTAGTTCAAAGAGAATCAATGCTTCTTCAAACGTGATGGTTTCAATGGATTGGGTAGCGCGAAGTTTTGCAAAGCGCGCTTTCTTACCGGTCTCCTCATCTGCTTTTCCAATTTGTGCCATCGGCCCGAATTTCCCCATGCGGACAATCAACGGTTCGCCGGATGCAGGGTCTGTTCCCAACAAACGCTCACCGGATACCCGAGGAGCATCTTTGGTTGTAGATTCAACCGATTCATGAAAAGGTTTATAGAAATCGCCAATTACTTTACTCCAAACTTTTTTCCCTTCGGCAATATCATCGAACTGCTGTTCAATATCTGCAGTAAAATTATAGTCCAACACGTTGGAAAAATTCTCTACGAGAAAATCTGTTACCAAAGATCCGATATCGGTTGGAAACAATTTTGATTTTTCTGCTCCGACAATTTCGGTCTTTATCGCTTTTTCAATCTTACTGTCTTTAAGAGTCAGCACTTTGTATTTGCGCTCGGTGCCCTCGCGTGTTTCCTTAATCACATAATATCTCTTCT
Organism: Bacteroidota bacterium; assembly: GCA_016722375.1. Taxonomy (NCBI): domain Bacteria; kingdom Pseudomonadati; phylum Bacteroidota; species Bacteroidota bacterium. The sequence goes on from JADKJG010000001.1 coordinate 430,721, forward strand.
GAACGGTACTAATCGTAGGCGCGTAGGTAGATGGTCGCCCGATGCCTAGTTCTTCTAACTTCTTTACTAGGCTGGCTTCCGTATATCGTGGTAATGGTTTTGTAAAACGCTCGGTAGCGCTCAGTTCCTTTAACTCCAACTCCTGCCCTTCTTTCACTGGCGGAATTAAAGATTCCGCTTCTTCATCATTATCGGCATCGTCATCCACTCCTTCATTATATACTTTCAGAAATCCTTCAAACTGAATGACTTCTGCTTGCGCTCTCAGTGTTTCTTTGTTCTTGTCATTGATAATGTCAATAACGGTCTTTTCAATTTCCGCATCTGCCATTTGAGAAGCAATGGTGCGCTTCCAAATCAGATCATACAAACGTTGTTCATCGTTTCCTGCATCAATCGTCGCATTCTCAATATAAGAAGGACGAATCGCCTCGTGAGCCTCTTGTGCACTTTCATGTTTAGAGGTGTATCTTCTTAGCTTGTGATATTTCTCACCGTATTTACTTTTCACCTCATTCTCAATGGCGTTTAAGGCAAGATCAGAAAGACTTGGGGAGTCTGTTCTCATGTAAGTAATGTGTCCGGCTTCATACAGTTTCTGCGCCACCTTCATGGTGATAGCCACCGGAAAGCTGAGTTTTCGCGCAGCCTCCTGTTGCAGCGTAGAAGTAGTGAAGGGTTGCGCTGGACTTCTTTTGCCAGGTTTCTTTTCTATAGACTTAACTTGAAATGCAGCCCCTGTTACTTCCTGCAAAAACTTGTTTGCATCTTCTTCTGTTTTAAAATTCTGCGGGCGCTCTGCTTTGAATGTTACTTTCTTTCCGTTGGCATCAGTCACAAAAAAGTAAGCTGCTATTTTGAAAGATGGAACCGGCGTAAAAGAGCGAATCTCCCTCTCTCGTTCTACAATCAAACGAACCGCAACAGATTGCACTCTGCCGGCAGATAATGATGGCTTCACTTTTTTCCAAAGCACGGGAGATATTTCATACCCTACCAAACGATCGAGTACCCGACGTGCCTGTTGCGCATTTACTAAATCCATGTTGATGATCCGTGGATTCTTAACGGCTGCTTTGATTGCTTTCTCGGTTACCTCTGTGTACGTGATGCGCTTAGCCTTCTTAGGATCTAATTCCAACACATCACACAGATGCCAAGAAATGGCTTCTCCCTCACGGTCTTCATCCGTTGCTAGGAAAATTTCTTCAGCGTTCTTCGCCAATTTTCTTAATTCTTTGATGACATCCTTTTTCTCGTCACTTATTTCATAGTTTGGAGTAAAACCATTTTCAATATCAATATTCAAACCGCTGTCCGGGAGATCGCGTATGTGTCCATAACAAGAGGACACAACATAATCTTTACCCAAAAATTTATTGATGGTTTTAGCTTTGGCAGGTGACTCAACTATAATCAGGTTTTTACTCATTTCATTTTTTTAACGAGGCGCAAATAAATACTTTAAGACGTAAAAGAAAAAATGAAGGTTGGAACGAAGTAAAATCTCCGTCCTAATTTTGAAGTAAAACTCAACGTAGTTTAGAAATCCAAAAGGCAATTTCCAAATTCAATCCTACATACATTAAGATTTTTTCGGCGGCTCCATATCGGCAATTTCATTGATGCCGTCCACCAAGCGGTCTAAGTCGCGCAGTGAAGTATAAATGTGCGGCGTAACACGCACCCCATGAACATTTTCATGATTGATGGATGTGACGATAATTTTCTTTTTTTCAAATAACTTAGCGTCAATATCTTCCGGCTTCCATCCCTCAATGCCAAAAGTGGCGAGTGCACAGGCATAGTTAGACTTCATGGAAGTATATAGCTTCACTTTCGGATTTCTAGATGCCTTTTCGCACCAATAGTTTTTCAAATAGCGCAGCCGCTCTTCCTTGCGCCTACTGCCTACCAGTAAATGAAAGTCAACTGCATTTGATATAGCCATTTCGGCCGCATTAGAGCGAGTACCAATAGATTCAAACTTGTGAATGTCATCACTATCTGGTGCAGTACTGGAAAGTAAAGCCCAAATATTTTTAATCTTATTCTTCTTAACGTACATCATCCCGGTACCAAAGGGAGCACAAAGCCATTTATGTAGTGAAGTTGCAAAATAATCGCAACCCAAATCAGGAATCTTAAAGTCTATATGTGCGAATGAATGAGCCCCATCAACAATCACTTCACAGCCCTTACTATGCGCCATGTCAGCAATCTTGCGGCAAGGAAGTACTTGTCCGGTATAATTGATTACATGCGTTAGATGAACGATTTTAGTTTTAGGCGTAATGGCAGCTTCAAATTTCGCAACCAGATCTTTATCATTTTCTACGGGCAAATCTAAGTCCACCCATACTACTTTAATACCATCGCGTTTTTCGCGCTGCTTATAGGCATTTATCATGCTGGGGTAATCGTATTTGCAAACGACCACTTCATCACCAGCCTTCAGATTCAGACCAAAGATGATGGAGTTTAAACCTTCCGTACTATTTCTGTTCACTGCAATCTCATCCGGCGAACAACCGGCAAGGTCTGCCAGTTTTGCCCGCATAGGTTCCCTTCCCTGATCTATGATGCGCCACATAAAATATGAAGGAGCTTCATTGCACATTTTGTAGTATCGAATGTGCGCCTCTTGAACCGGAATTGGTTGTGGACTAACTCCTCCGTTATTTAGGTTTACCAGATTGGGTGAGGTGGTGTACTGTTCTCTTATCCAATTCCAGAAGTCTTCATCTTCTGCTGCCGCTACAGGTTCCATCGGTTCAACCCGCGCCAATTGCTTTTGCCATGCCGCGGCCTGAACCGGTTCCATCCAATCTAACAATGATAAGCCGGCAGTTGCAACTGCTGCTTGTTTCAAAAAGGTTTTACGTGTATACATAAAGGGAAGTTTTATTCAAAGATATAATTTGGTTTCGCTAATTAAAAAATACTTACCAGACTTTCCTCAACCTGTAATCTTCTACTCTAAAAATATTCACATGGCGGTTTTCGAAATAATTTACCTGTTGGTCCTTGTTCTTAATTTTCACTAATTCAATCTTATATCCACAGCCAGAATAAACCTGCGTGTAAACCATTTCAGGAAACTCTTTACCGTATTCTTCCATTGACTCCAAGGTAAAGTTTAACACATCATAGCCAAGCACGGAATATTTGGAGGGCTCATGACTAAAATTCATTTGATAATTCTCTATAAATTTTTTCGTGCGCGGCCTAATCGTATCCAAAGCAAAAACATCTGTAATCTGTGTAGTAAAATCATTCAAATAGTCCAGTCTGAGTATGTCGCCACTCAACCAGGTAGGCATGCCGTAAACAATCATCGGATATTTGGCTCTATATTCATATAGAGTTCTTAAGCTACCATTCACAAATGATTCTTCAAACGAAGTTAGGATAAGAATATTTAAGTGATTGCTAACCAGTTGTTCAGCGGCAGTTGTCTTTTTCCCGTTCAACATCATGTTGCCGGCATTCAGTAAGGTCACCTTGAATCTTTTCAAAGCAGTTTGATTATATGTTCTAAAGAGCGAATCAAACTGGTCAGCTATGCTCACACTATTTTCAATATCCGGTGTATAGATGATAATATTGGCTCCGGCAAAAGAATCGAGAATGGCATTAAACATTGCATCCACATGCGAATCAATAGTGGGGGCAATTTTGATGTGATAAGGATTATCAGAAGTCAAACTTTTAGAAGGTGTAAAGGGTTGGATGTTCAGAATCTTATTCTCCTTGCAGAAAGCCGCTACGAGTTTAGCTGTAGAAGTAGAAACACTTCCAATAATGATGTCCTGCATTTTCATTTCAGGCTTCTGGAGAATCAACTCTGTTATCGAGTCATCATTCCAGCAATCATAAACAGACCATTCGATTTTATAATGACCTGAATATTCATTTAATGATTGTAAAGCTCCCTCATAAAAATCAAGGGAAATCTGCGCATCTTCATTTAATCTGATTCGGTTAGCGGAATAGACATCATGAGCTGAGAGATAATCATTCAGCTTTTCACCAGTGCTTTCTGTTTGAAATGCAAGAATCAGACTTACTCTTAAAACAGAATCACTTTGTGCAAAAGAAGAAAAGGAAGAGCTGAATAAAGCAGAAAATAAAAAGAGAAATTTAACCGAATAGCTTCCAATATCAAATCGTCTCATCTTCATATTATCAAATCAGATTTACTCCCACTCAATGGTTGCCGGAGGTTTGGAAGAAATATCATACACCACCCGGTTCACCCCTTTCACCTGATTGATAATTTCGTTGGATGTTTTGGCAAGAAAGTCATAAGGCAAATGGCTCCAGTCTGCTGTCATGCCATCCGTAGATCCAACCGCGCGGAGCGCTACTACATTTTCATAAGTGCGTTCATCGCCCATCACGCCCACACTCTTGATGGGTGTAAGAATGGCTCCCGCCTGCCACACTTCATTATATAAATTGTACTTCTTCAAGTTCTCGATAAAAATATGGTCTGCCTCCTGTAGCACTCGCACTTTTTCTGCGGTAATATCGCCGAGGATTCTGACCGCTAGTCCGGGACCGGGAAAAGGATGGCGAAAAAGAATTTCAGGAACCAATCCCAGTTCTTTTCCTGCTTTTCTCACTTCATCTTTGAACAAGTTACGCAGCGGTTCCACTATTTTCAATTTCAACAGATCAGGCAAGCCTCCAACATTGTGGTGCGACTTAATCGTTGCCGAAGGCCCTTTGACCGAAACAGATTCAATCACGTCTGGATAGATAGTTCCTTGCGCCAACCATTTCACTTCCGGATGTTTCAACGATTCATGTTCAAATACTTCTATGAAAACCCGTCCAATGATTTTTCTTTTCTGCTCCGGATCACTCACCCCCTTCAACTGATCGAGAAAACGATCGCCAGCACGAATGCCCTGCACATTCAAACCCATCTCCACATACTTCTCCATCACCGCCTCAAACTCATTTTTGCGCAACAAACCATTATCCACAAAAATGCAAAGCAGGTTATCCCCAATAGCCTCTTCCAACAACAAAGCCGCCACAGAAGAATCCACTCCACCGCTTAAACCAAGAATTACTTTTTCATCACCAATTTGCTTTTTGAGGCTCTTCACCGTTTCTTCTACAAACGAAGCCGAAGTCCATTTGTGAGAACATCCGCAAACTGAAAACAAAAAGTTATTGATGATGATATGCCCCTCTTTACTGTGATATACCTCTGGGTGAAACTGCAAGGCATACACCGGATTAGGGAAAGAACCATTGTCTGAACGAAATGCTGCAATATCTATAGAATCAGAACCGGCAATTTGCCGAAACCGATTGCCGATACTTTTAATCGTATCTCCATGGCTCATCCACACCTGACAGTTATCTGAAACATCTTTCAACAAGGCATCTTCTGTGTTTTTAATTTGAAGATGAGCCCTTCCATATTCGCGCATGTTACTTTTCTCCACCGAACCACCGAAGGTATGCGCCAGCAACTGCGCACCATAACACAAGCCCAACACAGGACAAAATTCAATCAACGCTTCCAAATCTACCTGCGGAGCTTCTTTATCAAGAACGCTAGAAGGCGAACCGGAAAGAATAATTCCTTTAATGTTTTTAGTTAGTTGAGGGATTTTATTGTAAGGAACAATTTCGCAATAGACTTCACTTTCGCGAACGCGGCGGGCAATCAGTTGGGTATATTGTGAACCGAAATCAATAATCAGGATTTTCTCTGTCATAAGGCAAAGATAGAAAAGCCAATAAGGTATTTACTGATTTACTTATTAACGGATTTCCGGATTTCTATTCAATCCACAAATCATATCAGGTTCATTATATCTGCTACCCCCAGCGTACGATTCACCAGATAGCCTTCGGCGTACCTCACGCCAATAGGCAATCCATAATGAACGGCTCGGGCGCGGATGAACTCCATAAACTCAGGACTGGAAATGACCGTAGCCGGCTCTTTTGATTTCGGATTATAAAACTGCGATTTGTAAGCAAGAATGGATTTCAGTTTCTTTTCGAAAAAAGGGGTGATGTCCACTGCAAAATCAGGTTGCTCGTGCAGCGCCTGTATATAATGATACACTGCACGAGGTCGAAAGGCCTTTTGCAACTTCCCTCCTACCTTGGTTTCAATTTTTGTCAACCCGGCAAGAAAACAAGCATCGCGGATGAGGACAGCCGCTCGGCCATGGTCGGGGTGGCGGTCATAGGGAGCATTGGCAAGCACCACAGCGGGCTGATATTTGCGAATCATCTTCACCAATTCCAATTGATGCGCTCGATCATTCTGAAAAAACCGTCTTCAAATCCTAAGTTCTCGCGCACGTGAATGCCCAGAACTTTTGAAGCAGCCTCCGCCTCTTTCATACGAGTGGCGGCAGTTCCCCGTGTTCCCAGTTCTCCCTGGGTTAAATCAAGAACACCGACTTTGTTTCCGGTCTTGATTTGTTTGAGTACCGTTCCGGCACAACTGAGTTCTACATCATCGGGATGCGCCTATGGCAAGGATATCTAGTTTCATAAATTGCGAATGAAAGCCAAAGAAAATATTTTTAAACGGAGACAGAACAAGCAATGATTATTTTCTTGATAGAAACCCCGAATCTTTAATGAGGCAGGTCTCGTGGAGTTATAAAAACTGATCGAAAGATTTAGCTAATTCCTAAGTATCCGATCTATACCGATAATCTATCCCATTTTTATCCACCTATAAAAATAGGAACTACCTTTTATATTTGGCTTTCAAGTTCGAGATTTTTCAGGACACCAATCATACCCCAAACTGTGAATTATTTATTTACCACCCTTTCTTTTTGCCTGCTCCTATTATCATCTTGTCGAAACCAACAAAATAAGGAGGAGGAAGAAAATCCACAACGCGAATTACAAGGCACCATCAGCATTTCAGGGGCTTTTGCACTTTATCCGGTTACAGTAGCTTGGGCTGAAGAGTTTAAAAAACTCCATCCTAAGGTTCGCATTGATATTTCTGCCGGCGGTGCCGGAAAAGGAATGACAGATGCGCTAACTCATTTGGTAGATATTGGAATGGTTTCTCGCAAAATTCATGACGAAGAAATACGTAGGGGAGTTTGGTTTATTCCCGTAGCGAAGGATGCAGTTTTACCGGTGATGAATGGAAGCCACCCCCAATTGGACGAGTTGTTGAAAAAGGGATTGAAGAGAGGAGATTTTGAGCGTATTTATATCCATGCAGATGCAAAGAAATGGTCTGATGTTGGCATTAACAGTGTGCTACCCATTCATGCCTATACGAGGTCTGATGCAGCCGGTTCGGCTGAATCATGGGGAGCCTATCTCGGAAAAAATCAGGAAGATTTGCAAGGCATTGGTGTTTTTGGCGACCCGGGAGTTTCGCAAGCTGTGATGAAAGATATTTCTGCTATCGGGTATAATAATATTGTGTATGCTTATGACAGTAAAACAAAAAAACCATTGAAAGGCATTCGTCCTATACCAATAGATATAAATGAAAATGGAATGATTGATCCCGAAGAAAATTTCTATGATAGCCTAGACGATTTGATGTTGGCTATATCTGAAAACAAATTTCCCACCCCTCCTGCCCGCAACTTATATTTTGTATGTGGTGGCCAACCTAAGCGAAGAGTGGTGAAAGAATTTATTCACTGGATTCTTACCGAAGGTCAGCCCTATGTAAAATCAGCCGGATACGTCCATCTTGCCAAGGAGACTATTGACTCCGCGACGGTTAAACTTCAATAAACCCATGTATTTTTTCAGGCGCACTCTTTCCAAATTCATGGGTTCTGTAATGGAATCACTTTCAGCTTTGCTGATCATCATTGCGTTATTAGTAGCCACCGGTCTGCTTCTCAAATCCTTACCGATTCTCGAACAACAATCTATCAAAGACTTGCTCACCTCCTCCGAATGGAAACCACTGAAAGGTCAGTTCGGTTTCTTTCCTTTTTTCATGGGCACCTTGTGGGTAACCGGTATAGCTATTGCGTTGTCCTTGCCGGGTTGTCTGCTCGCTTCCATCTATCTCACCGAATACGCTTCTTCTCGCACACGTGGTTTGATTAATCCGCTCATAGATTTGTTGGCGGGTATTCCACCGGTAGTTTATGGTGTGTGGGGAATCCTTGTCATTGTGCCCATAGTAGGTGACAAACTCGCTCCCTATTTCGGCGATTTTTCTTCGGGCTATTCTTTGCTGACCGGTGGCATCGTACTATCCATTATGATTGCTCCTTTGTTAATCAGTATTTTCTCCGAAGTCTTTTATTCAGTGCCACAGGATTTAAGAAATGCTTCTTTTTCCTTAGGAGCCACCCAATGGCAAACGGTGAAGAAGGTGGTCGTTCGCAAATCGCTTCCTGGAATTTTGGCTGCCGTAGTACTGGCTATCTCTCGGGCATTTGGTGAAACCATTGCCGTCATGATGGTTTGCGGCAATACCGTCATCATCCCTCATTCCATATTTGATGCCGGTTATCCCCTGCCGGCGTTGATTGCAAATAACTATGGAGAAATGATGTCGGTACCCCTCTATGATTCGGCACTGATGTTCGCCGCTTTTATTTTGTTCTTGGTCATCTTCTTGTTCAACGCCTTGTCTCGATGGGTCATTGCCAAATTGGAAAACCGTATCGTATGATTATCTGGTTAAGAAAGATAGAAGAGGTGTTTTTTAAATTTCTGATGCGTGCTTCGGCTGCCGTGGTGGCATTGCTTTTAGGCTCTCTGCTATACACTATTATTCGCAAAGGCTTGCCTTATATGAGTTGGGACATGGTCAGCAAAGTTCCGCAAGGAGGTTTTTATATTGGTAAAGAGGGAGGAATATTAAATGCTATCACCGGTTCACTTATCATGACCGGTGGCGCCACCGCGCTGGGGCTTGCTATCAGCATACCGGTGGTGCTCTATATCAATGTATTTCTTAAAAGAAAATCTGCTGTTGGTCATTTGCTCCGTCTGGTAACCGATATCTTGTTTGGAATTCCTTCCATTGTTTATGGAGCCTTTGGTTTCACCATCATGGTTTATTTTGGTTTAAGAACTTCCCTCCTCGCCGGAATATTGACCGTCACTCTTCTCA